>JANOJW010000651.1:0-27760 GCA_031418955.1 Hyphomicrobiales bacterium
ACGACGACATCGTTCATAAAGGCGATGTCGTTGTCGAACCAGGAGCCACGGGAACAGGCTCTGGGCCTGCTGCATCGCCGCGACGACCAGTGCACGGCACTCGGTCCAGCCGATCGCGACATCGACTATGGTCAAGGTCTGGATGAAGGAACCGGTGACCGACGTGCCGCCGGGGTTAGTATGTCACGAAGCGTCGTCTCGTTCTCCTCGCGCGTGTTGCGGTGCTTCGGCACGCTCACGATCGTCGCGTCGATGATCTGGTGCAGCACACACGCATCGGCACTGATTTTTGCGACGACCGAGCCAGCCTCGTCTCGAGCAGCTTGGCGACGGTGTTGGCCGGATACCTCGTGGCCGTCCTCGACGAGCGCTGCGGCAAGCCTGGCGGGACTTTTCGATGGGCTGCAAGCTCGACGAGCGCGAGCAGCGGTTGTTCGCAGCCAACGAGGTGCAGGCCGCCGGGCACGGGGCGCTCACCATCGTGCATGTTGAATCTCGGCAGGCCATGCGTGCTGATCTCAGTCCTCGAAAGATCGTGAACCGAGCGATCACTATCCTCGATCAAGCGGCAGAGCTTGTCGAACCTGATGTTACCTGAATCATCGTCTTCCAACGCGCAGCGCGCCTGAAAGCCGCCGGCAGTGATCGTGAACAGCAAGGCTTCGAAGCAGTCGCGGTAGTCGTCGTCGAACGGGCAATTGATGAAGACGTCGTTGTTGCTCACGACGACTTGGCCGCCCGCTCACGCTTGACCTTCTCGACAGCTTCCCGGATCTGTCGAGACGTGAACTTGTCCGACCGTACCGCAGGGCGCGCGACTACGAATTCGCCCGACCGAGAGGAGCGAGTAGCCTTCGACGCGGTCTTCTTCTTCGCTGCTTTTGCCATGCGCATTGATAGCAGTCAGGAACGGGGCGTGGAAGCCTCCGCGGTGAGTGCCGATAGTTGTTGACCTCAGCGCGGCGGATGCCCGGCGAGCATCTCGGCGAGGCCGTCGGTGATGATCGGCCAGCCGAGCGAGATGTCGGAGTGCCGTTCGGTGCCCGGAGCGTAGCCCCGATGCTCGATGCGCAGCCGCGTTCCGGCTGCCGACGCCGTGAGCGCGTAGGTGACGACGGAGTCGGGCTCGTTCTCGCCGGCAAATCGGAACGAATGCACCAGCTGCCGCGGCGCCTTGCTCTCGATCACGCGGCCGACGATCAGCTTCTGCGCCGCCGTGCCATAGAAGATCTCGGCTCCAGCCGTGCCGACATCGGCGCCGAGGGGCGCCAGATAGTACCGGTCGACCGCGCTCTTGCGGGTGATGGCCTCCCACACCTGCTCGACGGGATGGTCGAGCGCGACCTCGTGGACAAACATGCCGCTATCCTTCTGGTTGACGACCGCGAGACAGGTGACCGCGAGCCCCAGTGCGAGCCCCGCGAGGACGAGCCGCCTGATCGTTGTGCCCGGCCCGCCTGCAAGCCTCAGATGCGCGACACGCGACATGGGATCGCTCCGTACGCGAACGCCGTCGACCTGGCGGCGATCACAGTTGCAAGTGTCCCGCAAAGGTGTTGCTTTGCCGTCAAGGCGGATCGTCAACAAGGCCTCACTCGATGTCCCATTCCACGACCTCCGCCGGCGCCTCTACACACGAGTACGTCGACGACCCGCGCAACGAGACGATCCTGATCTCGATCAACGGTCGCCTCGTGCGCCGGCGCGAGGCAACCGTCTCGGTGTTCGATTCAGGTTTCATTCTCGGCGATGGCGTGTGGGAGGGATTGCGTCTCGCCGACGGCGGCATCCCGTTCCTCGACCAGCACATGGAGCGCCTCTACGAGGGTGCGCGCGCCATTTACATGGACATCGGCTTGTCCGCGGAGGCGATGAAGGTCCGCGTCTTCGACTGCCTCGAGGCGAATGGCATGCGTGACGGCGTGCACATCCGCCTGATGGTGACGCGCGGCGTCAAGCGCACGCCCTACCAGGATCCTCGCGTGACCATCGGGCCGCCGACCGTCGTCATCATCCCGGAGTACAAGACCCCGAAGCCTGAGGTCGCGAAGCGCGGCCTCCGACTGTTCACCGTGCATGTGCGCCGCACCGGTCCCGATCAACTGGACCAGAAGCTCAACTCGCACTCCAAGCTCAACTGCATCCTCGCCTGCATCCAGGCTGCCCAGGCCGGCGCCGACGAAGCCTTGATGCTCGACCCGCAGGGCCACGTCGCAACCTGCAACTCGACGCACTTCTTCATCGTGCGGCGCGGCGAGCTGTGGACGTCGGGCGGCATGTATTGCCTCGGTGGCATCACGCGCAGCAACGTGCTGCGGGCGGCGCGCGAGGCCGGCATCCCGGCGTTTGAGCGCGACTTCTCGCTGGTCGACGTCTACGGCGCCGACGAGGCGTTCGTGACGGGCACGTTCGCGGGGCTCACCCCCGTGATCGAGGTCGACGGCCGCAGGCTCGGCCACCCGACGCGGCCGCACACCGCCCACGCCGACGGCGGCGCGGCCGGTCCCATGACGCGGCGCCTTACCGATCTCTACAAGGCGCTGGCCAAGCGCGTGACCATGCGCGCGTGATCCTCTCATGGTCGCCACATTCGGCTCGCAAGAGTGGTGCAGCCGTGGCCCGGGGAGGGGTCGAGGCAACAAGGAGGTGGGGCATGTCGAGCGTCGCCCCTCACGACGACGTGCAGGCGCCGGTCAATGGCGTGCCTGTCCTGCGCCCCCGACTCGCGGACCGCATTGCGCGCCTGCAGTCTCCGGAGCACGGGGGAACTGCGCCCGCGCCGCCGCCACAGCCGCCAGCATGGACGGGCGAGCTCAGACCTGACGAGGAGAGCGCGGCATCCGCCGACACCGTTGCTGGCGAGCAGCATGCGATCGAGGCCGCGAGCCGCCTCGTCTCGCTCATCGCCGAGCAGCGCTCGCTGCTCGAGCGGATGCAACAGGTTGCGGCGACCGCCCCGCCCGCGACCGCCCCGCCCGCGCCCGTCGCGCCGCCGCCGAGCCTGCCGCCAGCGCTTTCATTCGCGCCGCCGCCGGCAGCGCCGCCCGTTCGCCCGGCCCCGGCCGAGGACGAGCGCCCGCCGATGATCATCGAGCGCGCGCAGGCCGAGCATCGATCAGGCGGCATCGATCGCGCGCAGAGACCTGAGCCGAGCCGCCTGCCGGGCTTCGCCGTCGGCTTCGGAATTGCTATGGCCGTCGGGGTGATCTTGTATCTCGCGCGCGCGGGCGGCTGATGGTGCTTGCCCGCCCGCGCCGTCGTCGGCGATGATCGCGGAGCCAAACACGCGCGGGGAGAGACCCATGTTCACCGGCATCCAGCACATCGGCTATCTGGTCGACGACCTCGACTTAAGCGTCGCCTGGTTTGCGAAAGCGTTCGGAGCGGTGAATGCGGGCGGCGGGCAGATGGCCGACAGCCGCATCGTGCCGGGCGGCGGCATCAATGCGTTCGTGCGGTTCGGCGGCGTCGAGGCAGAGCTGATGCAGCCGACCGACACGAGCAAGCTGCCCAAGCGCACGCTCGTCATGCATCACGTCGGCTATGTCGTCGCCGACATCGCAAAGGCCGCCGCGCAAGCCCGCGCCAAGGGCATCCGGATGCTGGTCGAGGCGCCGTACACCAACACCATGCAGCAGAAGGTGCATTACCTCGACCCGGACTCGACGAATGGCGCCTGGATGCACCTGACCGAGGTGCCGCCGTCGTCGGCCGGCCCATCGCATGCCCCCCGCATCGAGAGCATCCTGCATCCGGGCTATCTGGTGGCGAATTGCGACGCGGCCGCCGCCTGGTACGTCGAGAAGCTCGGAGGTGTCGTGGTTGGCGGTGGCCCCTCGCGCCGGGGAGGCCGGGTGTCGTTCGTCGACTGCGGCGGCGCCCAGATCGAGCTGATCGAGCCGCCGGACGCAGCCAGCATGGGAGCAGCACACGTGCTCGACCACGTCGGCTACGTGACGGGGAGCATCGCTGCCGATATGCCCACCTACCGCGCGCGCGGCCTCGCCTTCCAGACCGAGGCGCCGGCGTTGAACCCGATCGGCCAGAAGCTCATCTACTTCGATACCGCGACCAGCATGGGGGCCAGGATGCACCTGACCGAGCCGAAGCCCGTTGCGTGACGTCTGCAGATCCCGCAGTTCAACGTGGCGTCAATTCGGCCCATAGGTCATAGGCGTCGGCGTGGACGGCCTTGGCGCGCACGAGGTCACCGGGTTTCAGCGTGGTCGCGCCGTTGAGGAACACGCAGCCGTCGATCTCGGGCGCATCCCACGCCGATCGGCCGATGGCGCCCTCCGCGTCGACCTCGTCGATCAGCACGTCGAGCGTGCGTCCGACACGGGCGGCGACGATCTCCTCGGAGACCTTTTGCTGGGCCGCCATGAAGCGGTGCCAGCGTTCCTCCTTTACCTCCTCGGGAACCGCGCCGGGCAGCGTGTTCGCTGCGGCGCCCTCGACGGGCTCGTACTTGAAGCAGCCGACGCGCGCGAGGCGGGCCTCCTCGATGAACGCGAGCAGCAGCTCGAAGTCGCGCTCGGTCTCGCCCGGAAAGCCGACGATGAAGGTCGAGCGGATCGCGAGGTCTGGCACATCGCGCCGCCAGCGATGAATGCGGTCGAGCACTTTCGCCTGGTTGCCGGGCCGCTTCATCGCTTTCAGGACGGCTGGGGACGCGTGCTGGAACGGGATGTCGAGATAGGGAAGGATCTTGCCCTCCGCCATCAGCGGGATCACCTCGTCGACATGGGGGTATGGGTAGACGTAGTGCAGCCGCACCCAGGCGCCCAGATCGCCGAGCGCCTTCGACAGCTCGAAGAACCGCGCTTTCAGCGGCGCGCCTTTCCAAGAGCTTTCCGCATACTTGATGTCGAGGCCATAGGCGCTGGTGTCCTGGCTGATGACCAGCAACTCCTTGACGCCGGCCTTTACGAGGCGCTCGGCCTCGACCATCACGTGGGCCGCAGGCCTCGACGCAAGCCGACCGCGCAACGACGGGATAATGCAGAACGAGCAGGTGTTGTTGCAGCCCTCGGAAATCTTCAGATACGCGTAGTGGCGCGGCGTCAGGCGCAAGCCTTCGGGCGGCACCAGATCGACGAACGGGTCGTGCAGTGGCGGCACCGCCTCGTGCACGGCGGCGACCACGGCCTCGTACTGGTGCGGTCCCGTCACCGCGAGCACGCCTGGATGCGCCTTCCGGATGCGCGCCTCCTCGACCCCCAGGCAGCCGGTGACGATGACGCGGCCGTTCTCGGCCAATGCCTCGCCGATGGCCTCGAGGCTCTCCGTCTTGGCCGAGTCGAGGAAGCCGCAAGTGTTCACGATCACCACGTCGGCGCCCTTGTAGTCGGGCGACAGCGCGTAACCCTGCGATCTGAGCTTCGAGATGATGCGTTCGCTGTCGACGAGCGCCTTCGGGCAGCCCAGCGACACGAGGCCGACGGTCGGGACTTTGGAGCGCGGCTTGGCGGCAGCGGCGCGGCGCAGCTTGGGCGCGGCGCGCGCGGGGTAACGGCGGCCGGTGGAAGCGGCGGATTTCTCTGGAGCTTTCGACATGCCGCGTTCTAGACGAGGGCCGGCCTGCGGCGCAATGGCCCTGCAGGACAAGAGGCGCCCTCGTTCGCGCCATGTATCGCCGTGAGACGGCCATTAATCCGGACTTTACTCCTCCCAGGCACTCTGGCGGGGCCTGGGCTCGAACGTGGTGCGTCGCATCAGGCGTGCTTGTCTAGTTGGTAAATCATGGCGATCTCTTTCGCGCGTGCCGTCCGCCCCCTCATCGTCGCCGCGCATGTCGCGGTGCTGCTCGCCGGCTGTGCCGAGCATCATCACCGCGACCATGGCCAGCGCTGGCCGGGTGATCGCGTGCATGCGACCGCGCCGCAGGCTGTCCACGCCCCGCAGCAGGTCAAGCCGAAGCCCAAAGTGAAGCCCGCACCGCGCGTCGCGGCGAAGGCGGATGCGCCCGCCCGCGGCACGCCGGCTGCCCCGTCGCGGACGCCGCAGGCCCCAAAGACGATGGCTGCCCCGCGGCCGGCCGACACCAAGCCCGCCGAGAAACCGGTGGTGCTCGCGCCGATGGGCGAAAAGCCGGCCCTCGCAGAGGCAAAGCCCGCTGCTCCTGTGCTGCCGAAGGAAAACGGCGTGGCGCTGACCAAGGACACGCGTCCGGTGGTGCGTCCAGCTGAGGGCGAGCGCCCGGGTGAAGTGACGCGCCCCGCGCCCGTCGCACGGCCATCGCCGCAGCCAGCCGAGCCGAGGGTCGCAGCACCAGCTGTTGAGCCGAAGGCGCCGGAGATCGCGCAGCCAAAGCCCGCGCCCACTCCGCCCGCGCCGCCAACTCCACCGCCCGCCGCGCCGAAAGCCGCGCAGCCGGCCCCCGCACCGATCGCGCCGCTCGCCTCCGATCCGCCGGCCCCGCAGGCACCGCCCAAGGCTGCCGCGCCTGCTCCGACGGCCACCGACCGTCCGCCGCCGGCCGCGCCGAAAGCGCCGCCCGCCGCCGCGTCGCCTAAGGCCCCGCCCGAGGGAGTCGCGGCGCTGATCGAGCGGACCAACCTGTTGCTGCGCATCGGCAACGTCACGGAGGCGCGCCGCATCCTCGAGGAGCCGGTGACGGCGAAAAACGCCGACGCCATCGCCGAGCTCGGCCGCACTTACGATCCAAACGAGCTGGCAGCGTTCCTGGTGCCGCCGGGCTCAGCCGACCCCGCGCGGGCGATGGAACTCTATGCCGAAGCCCAGCGCCTCGGCTCGGCGGCGGCCCGCAGCCGCCTCGAAAAGCTCAAGGCCGCGCCCTCACCGACGCCGCCTGCGAAGAAGCCTTGAGGCAGTGAGGATTCCGGTTCTAACGTGGAATCACTCCGCTGCGTCGAGCATCTGGTTGGCGGCGGCCGCCGCACCCGCCATCGCGGCCTCGCCTCCGAGCATGCCGAGCGCGTGCAGGTAGGTCTCGAGCAGCGCGTCCTCCTCCTGCCGTTCCGTCTGGCTCTTCTTGCGGAGCGAGACGATCTTGCGCAGGATCTTGGGATCGAAGCCGACGGCCTTGGCCTCCACGTACTTGTCGCGGATGTCGGCGGCGGTCGCCTTCTTCTCTTCCTCGAGCCGCTCGATCTGCTCGATGAGCTGGCGAAGCTGGTTCTGAGCCGAGACCTGAAGCGTCATCTGTTCCCCCTGCGGATCGCAAATTCGGATGCGCCGACCCTTGATCGGCCGCGGCCGACCACGCAAGGGCGGCCGGCACGCTGTCCCCTCTTTCCACCGAATTCCACGCTTCGGCATCAACAGGCTTGACGGTGGCGACTGCGCCCGCCTTCTGTCGCGAATCAATCCACGCCGCCCCCGAGCCGCCCGAGGAGTTCCGATGTCTGCTTCCACCCAAATGATCGGCATCGTCATCGACGGCAAAGGCGGGCCGGAGGTGCTCAAGCCCCAGTCGATGCCGCGGCCGGCACCCGGCGCCGGGCAGCTGCTGGTGAAGGTCGCTGCTGCGGGCGTCAACCGGCCCGATGTGCAGCAACGCATCGGCGCCTATCCGCCACCGCCCGGACATTCGCTGCTGCCGGGGCTCGAGATCGCCGGCACCATTGAGGCGGTGGGCTCGGGCGTCGCGCGCTGGACCGTGGGCGATCGCGTCTGCGCGCTGACCAACGGCGGCGGCTATGCGGAGTATTGCCTCGCCGAGGACGTGCAGGCGCTGCCGATTCCCGACGGCCTCGACATGGTGCGCGCCGCCGCGCTGCCCGAGACCGTGTTCACGGTCTGGAACAACGTGTTCGAGCGCGGCGGGCTCGTGGCCGGCGACTGGTTCATGGTGCATGGCGGGACGAGCGGCATCGGCACCACCGCGATCCAGATGGCGAAGTGCTTCGGCGCGCGCGTGATCGCCACCGCGGGTAGCGACGAGAAGGCGGCGGCCTGCCGCGTGCTCGGCGCCGACGTCGCGGTCAACTATCGCACGGAGGATTTCGTCAAGGTCGCGCGCGAGGCGACCGGAGGCAAGGGCGTGAACGTGACGCTCGACATGGTCGGCGGCGACTACACGGAAAAGAACATCGTGGCGGCCGCCGAGGATGGGCGCATCGTGCAGATCGCGACGCTCGCTGGCGCCGAGGTCAAGATCAACGCCGCGCGCCTGATGATGAAGCGCGTGACGCTGACCGGCTCGACGCTGCGGCCGCGTACACGCGAGGTGAAGGCCGGTTTCGCGCGCGCCATCGAGGCGAAGGTGTGGCCGCAGATCTCCGCCGGCCGCATCAAGGTGGTGGTCGATTCGACCTTTCCGCTGGCGCAGGCTGCGGACGCGCACCGCCGCATGGAGACGAGCCTGCACATCGGCAAGATCGTGCTGACGGTGTGAGGCGTGCCATCACGCGGGCGCAGTTTGTAGGTCGGGTAGAAGGCCGCCTTGCACTTGGCGAGCCGAGACCCGACAGCGGCGTGCCGTGTCGCGTCGGGTCTGCGCCGAGTGCAGGGCTCTACCCGACCTACAGCGGTGACCCCATTACGCGCCTTTCGCATCCTCGATGGCGCGCCAGATGCGCTCGGGCGTCATGGGAAGTGCGATGTCGGTGACGCCGAGCGGGCGCAGTGCGTCGAGCACCGCGTTGAGCAGCGCCGGCAGCGCGCCGACGGTGCCGCTCTCGCCGACGCCCTTGACGCCCAGCGGGTTCGAGCGCGCCGGGCTCGGATGCAGCGACGAGGTGAACCGCGGCAGGTCCTGAGCGCGCGGCAGCGTGTAGTCCATCAGCGAGCCGGCGAGCAGCTGGCCGCTTTCAGCGTCGTAGACGCCGTGCTCCATCAGCGCCTGGCCGATGCCCTGCGCCAGCGCGCCGTAGATCTGCCCCTCCGCGAAGTCGTGCGCGATGACGCGGCCGCAATCGTCGGCAGCGGTGTAGGCGGCAAGCCGCAGGACGCCGGTCTCGGGGTCGATCTCGACCTCGGCGATGTGGCAGCCGTTGGGGAACGCGGGATCGACGGTGACCTGCGTGTCGACGAAGATCTCGTCGCCGTCTGCGGCGATCTCGTTCAGCGTCAGCGCCTTGTTGGTGCCGGGCTCGGCGAAGCGGCCGTCGGCATAGGTGAGCTGCTCGGGCGCCACCTGCAGGCGCTCGGCGGCCCGCGAACGCGCCTTGGCGATGAGCTCGATGGCGGCCGCGCGCATGGCGGTGCCGACCATGATCGTCGAGCGGGAGGCCGAACTCGAGCCGCCATCGGCAAAGCCCGTGCTGTCGCCCTGGCCGACGACGACGCGATCGGGGGCAAGACCAAGCTGCTCGGCGGCCATGATCGCGAACACGGTCTCGTGGCCCTGGCCGGTATTGCCGACGGCTGAACGTACGAACACACGCCCATCGCGCATCAACGTCATCTGCGCGCGCTCCTGTGGCATGCCGCCGGAAATCTCGACGAAGGCGCCGATCCCGATGCCGCGCAGCAGGCCCTTCGCGCGGGACGCGGCGCGGCGGTTGGCGATCGTCGCCCAATTCGAGGCCTTCAAGGCAGCATCGAGCACGGCGGGAAAGTCACCTGAATCATAAAACATGCCGGCCGCGGTCTTGTGCGGGATCTCGGCGGCCGTCAGCATGTTGCGACGGCGCAACTCGACGGGATCGATCCGCAACTCGAGCGCCGCAGCTTCGACCAGGCTCTCCATGATCAGCGCGGCTTCGGGGCGCCCGGCGCCGCGATAAGGCGCGATCGGCACCGTGTTGGTCAGAACGCAATCGATGGCGGCAAGCTGTGTCGGGATGCGATAGGGCCCGATGATGCAGCGCGCGAAGTTGGCGCACGAGATGAAATAGCCGACCTGCTGCATGTAGGCGCCCATCGCCGCTTGCGCATCGACCGCGACGGCGAGGAAGCGGCCCTCCGCGTCGAGCGCGAGCCGGCCGTGCATGATCGAGTCGCGCGCCTGGGCGTCCGACTGGAAGGCCTCGGTGCGCGTCGCCGTCCAGCGCACGGGCCGGCCGAGCGCGCGGGCCGCATAGAGCAGCGCTGGATACTCGGGGTAGACACCGTTGCGGATGCCGAAGGCGCCGCCGACGTCGCGCGAGGTGACGGTGATCGCCAGCTTGTCGACGCCGAGGCAGGCCGCTACCTGGTCGCGCAGCATGGTCATTGCCTGGTTGCCGGTCTGCAGCAGGAATGCGCGCTTGCGGGCGTCGTAGCTGGCGACCGCCGCGCGCGGCTCCATCGGGCAGATGATGACGCGCTGGCTCGTGCGCGTGACCTCGACCACGTGCGCGGCATTCGCGAACGCCGCAGCTGTCGCGTCGCGGTCACCGAGCTCCCAGTGGAACGTCACATTGCCCGGCGCGGTGTCGTGCAGGAGTGGCGCAGTGCCGCTGCGGGCTGCCGTGATCTGCGAGACGGCGGCGAGCGGCTGATAATCGATCACCAACGCCTCGGTCATGGCGCGGGCGGTGGCCTCGCTGTCCGCGACGCACAGCGCCACCGGCTCGCCGACGTGACGCACGCGCCCCGTCGCCAGGATCGGCCAGGGCGCGGGCTTGGGTGGGCGGCCGTCGCTGTCAGTCAGGCGCGGGATAACGGCGATCGGCTTGACGCCGCCCTTGGCGAGATCGGCGCCGGTCAGCACGAGCCGCGCGCCGGCCATGCCAAGTGCAGCCGTCGTGTCGATGGCGCCGAGCGTGGCATGTGCGTGGGCTGAGCGCGCGAACACGCCGACCAGCGCATCGGGCACGGCGACCGCGATGTCGTCGGTGAACATCCCGCGTCCGGTGAGCAGCCGCTCGTCCTCGAGCCGATGGATTTGCATGGGTCGCCTCCGCGCTGGCCAGCCGATCATGTGGCAGGCAGCGGCGACAATCCATCGCAATCCATCGCGAACTTGCATCGTGCGGGCGGCCTCGCCCACAATGCTTCCAGAAGCCAACGCGCGCGCGCAGGGAAACGACATGCAGAACACCGAGCGGATCTGGACGCTGGTCGAGGCGAAGCGTGAGCCGTTCCAGGAGCTTGCCGACCGCGTGTGGGGCATGCCCGAGATCGCCTACACCGAGTACCGCTCGGTCGCCGAGCATCTGGCAACCCTCAAGACCGAGGGCTTCCGTATCACGGAGGGGCTCGCCAGCATCCCGACGGCGGTGATGGGGGAGGCGGGCACACCGGGCGAAGGGCCGGTGATCGCCATCCTCGGCGAGTACGACGCGCTGCCCGGCCTGTCGCAGGAGGCAGGGTTAGCCGAGCCCAAGCCCATGGAAGCCGGCGGTCACGGCCACGGCTGCGGCCACAATCTGCTGGGCTCGGCGGCACTGTTGGCGGCGACCGGCGTCAAGGATCTGCTTGCCGAATTGGGCCTGAAAGGCCGCGTGCGCTATTATGGCTGCCCGGCGGAAGAAGGAGGCGCGGCGAAAGGCTTCATGGTGCGCGAGGGCTGCTTTGACGATGTCGACATCGCCATCTCGTGGCATCCAGCGAGCTTCAACCGCGTCGACGATGCCCGCTCGCTGGCCAACACGCGCATCGACTACACGTTCAAGGGCCGGCCGTCGCATGCTGCCGCCTCCCCGCATCTGGGACGCAGCGCGCTCGATGCCGTCGAACTCATGAGCGTCGGCGTCAACTACATGCGCGAGCACATGCCCTCGGATGCGCGCATCCACTACGCCTATCTGGATGCGGGCGGCATTGCGCCCAACGTGGTGCAGGGCTCAGCGAAGGTGCGCTACGCGATCCGGGCGCGCGAGCTGACGGCCATGAATGCGCTGATCGCGCGCGTCAACAAGATCGCCGACGGCGCAGCTCTCATGACCGAGACCGTGGTCGAGAAGCGTGTCGTGTCCGCCGTCTCGAACCTGCTCAACAATACGCCGCTCGAGGAAGCCATGCAGCGTGTGTTCGACCGGCTCGGCGGGCCGGGCTTCGACGAGCAGGACAAGGCCTTCGCGAGGAAGATCCAGGCGACGCTGACGCAAGAGGACATCGCTTCGGCCTATCGCCGCATCGGTTTACCGTACGAACCAGATGTGCCGCTGTGCACCTACGTGGTGCCGCGCGAGACGGTGGGCGAGCCGATGCTCGGCTCGACGGATGTCGGCGATGTCGCGTGGAAGGTGCCGACGGTGCAGGCGCGCATCGCCACGCACGCGATCGGCACGCCGCTGCACACCTGGCAGGTCACCGCGCAGGGCAAGCTGCCGGCCGCGCACAAGGGCATGGTCTATGCAGCGAAAGTGATGGCCGGCACCGCGATCGAGGCGTTGAAAGATCCATCCCTCATCACGCGCGCGAAGGCCGATCACCAGAAGCGGCTGGCGGCCACGCCCTACGTGTGCCCGATCCCCGTCGACGTAAATCCGCCGGTGCAGCCACGGCCGAAGGGGTAGGTCGGGCGGTGCTTCGAATCCATTCACCGCGCCGGCATCGCGGTCTCGACGAGCCTTGCCCAGAACGACATGCCGACGGGGAGCGCGTCGTCGTTGAAATTGTACCGCGGGGTGTGCAAGCCGGCGGTGTCGCCGTTGCCGACGAAGATGAAGGCGCCGGGGCGGGCTTCCAGCATGTAGGAGAAATCCTCGCCTCCCATCAGCGGGGCCATGGCGTCGTTGACGTTGTCGGCGCCGGCCACCTGGCGCGCGATTTGGGCAGCGAACGCCGTCTCGGCTGGATGGTTCACGGTCACCGGATAGCCGCGCTGATACTTGAGCGTCACCGTCGCGCCGTGCGCGGCACCGAGCCCCGCACACACCTCGTGCATGCGCCGCTCGAGCGTGTCGCGCACGCGCGCATCGAGCGAGCGCACGGTGCCAGCCACATACGCCGTCTCCGGGATCACGTTGCGCGCGGTGCCGGCCTTGAACATGGTCATCGAGATGACGCCGCCTTTGACGGGATCGATGTTGCGCGAGATCACGGTCTGGAACAGGCCGTTCAACTGGCAGCCGATCATCACGGGATCGACGCAGTCGTGGGGTTTCGCCGCATGGCCACCGCGCCCCTTGATGTCGACCTCGAAGAAGTCCGAGGCCGCCATGATGGGACCCGGGCGCAGCACGAATTTTCCAACGGGAAGTCCCGGCATATTGTGCATGCCGTAGACCTCTGCGATGTTCCAGCGGTCCATCAGGCCGTCCTGTACCATGGCGAGGCCGCCGGCGCCGCCTTCTTCCGCCGGCTGGAAGATGATCACCGCGGCGCCGTCGAAGTTGCGCGTCTCGGAGAGGTACTTCGCCGCGCCGAGCAGCATCGCGGTGTGCCCGTCGTGGCCGCAGGCGTGCATCTTGCCGGCCACCTTCGAGGCGTAGGGCAGGCCCGTCTCCTCCTCGATCGGCAGCGCATCCATGTCGGCGCGCAGGCCGATGACCTTGCCCGACGCGTTGGTTTTGCCCTTGATCACCGCGACGACGCCGGTGCGGCCGATGCCGGTCGTCACCTCGTCGCAGCCGAAGGCTCTGAGCTGATCAGCGACCAGGGCTGCCGTGCGGTGCACATCGTAGAGCAGCTCGGGGTTGGCGTGGAAGTCCTGCCGCCAGGCTGCGACCTCTTCCTTCATTCCGGCAATGCGGTTGACGATCGGCATCGCACTCAGCTCCTCCGGGTTCCATTGGTCACGCAACGTCTGACGCCAACAAACCCGTCGCCGATCGCCCGGTCAACGGATTGCGCCGCTTTATGACTGATGCGATGCGGCCACATCGACGGGTATCTGAGCGTCAGCACCTCCCCCGAGATGTTCGAGCACCCCGCGGCCCGCCGCCGCGCCGGTCGCAAAACAGGCCTGCAGCAGATAGCCGCCGGTCGGCGCATCCCAGTCGAGCATCTCGCCGGCGACGAACACGCCGGGCCGCTTGGCGAGCATCATGCGCTCGTCGATCTCGTCCGCCCGGATGCCGCCTGCCGTGGAGATCGCGCGCTCGAGACCGGCGAGGCCGGTGATGGTGAGCGGCAGCGCCTTGATCAGCCGCGCCAGTTCATCGGGCTCGACGGGAAGTGCGCCGGGCGACGCCTCCCGCAGCAGGCTGATCACGGCGGGAGACAGGCCCGCGGTCTTGCGCAGCCACGTGGCAGTCGATTGCTTGGCGCGCGGACGGCGCAGGCGCTCGGTCAGTGCCTCGATGGTCATGTCGCGCCGCAGATCGAGCGTGAGGGTCGCCGCGCCGTTCGTGTCGAGCGCGGTGCGGATGGCGGGGCCGAGCGCATAGATCGCCCCGCCTTCGAGACCGCGCGCGGTGATCAGCGCTTCGCCGGTGACGCGCTGGTCCCCGCAAGTGGCACCGATGCGCTTCAACGGCGTGCCGGCGTGGCGCGCAACAAGCGTCTCGCTCCAGGCGATCTGCACGCCCGCGTTGGCGGCCTCGAGCGGGGTGATCCCGACGCCCCAGTCGGCAACGACCAAGACCCAGCCGCCGTCGGAGCCCAGCCGCGGCCAGCTGGCGCCGCCGAGCGCCAGCACCACCGCGTCGGCTGCGATGCGCCCTTCCTGGCCGTCCGGCCCAACGAAGGCGACGGCGCCGCCAGCATCGATCCCGGTCCATCGGTGGCGCGTGAGGAGCTGCACACCACGCGCGCCGAGCCGGGCGAGCCAGGCGCGCAGCAAGGGCGATGCCTTCATGGCCTTGGGGAACACGCGGCCGCTCGTGCCGACGAACGTCTCCTGTCCCAGATCATGGGCCAAGGCAATCAGCGCCGCCGGGGGATACGCCTCGATTGCTGGGGCCAGCCAGCGGCGCGCCGGACCGTAGCGGCCGAGGAACGCGTCGAGGGGCTCGCTATGCGTCAGATTGAGGCCGCCGCGGCCGGCGATCAGCAGCTTGCGGCCGGCCGTCGGCATACGCTCGAGAATGGTGACGGCGACACCGGATTGCGACAGCACGTCGGCTGCCATCAGGCCGGCCGGTCCGCCGCCGACCACCACCACGGACTTGGCGGGGGGATTTGGGTTCAGATGCTGGCTCACCAGACGCCCGTGTTCGGCATCGAGGCCCATGGTTCGGCCTTCGGTTTCGCTTCGCCCTTTTGTAGCAGTTCGATCGAGACGTTATCAGGCGAGCGCACGAAGGCCATGCGGCCGTCGCGCGGCGGGCGGTTGATGGTGACGCCAGCCGTCATCAGCCGGTCGCACAGCGCGTAGATGTCGTCGACCTCGTAGGCGAGGTGGCCGAAATTGCGACCGCCCGTATACACTTCCGGGTCCCAATTGTAGGTCAGCTCGACCAGCGGCGCCCGATGTGCTGTACCAACCGCCTCGTCTTCGTTGGCCGCAAGGAAGACGAGCGTAAATCGTCCAGCGTCATTACTGACCCGCCGCACCTCCTTCATCCCAAGCTTACTGCAGTAGAACTCGAGGCTTTGCTCGAGATTGGTCACGCGGACCATGGTGTGGAGGTATCGCATGGGGGCTCTCCCGGTGTTGGCGTTGTTCACATTATGGTCCAGGCGCCGGGGAAGCAAGCGCATCAAATAGTGATGCGCTCGCGCCACAGGGTGGGGTACATTTTGGGAACATCACGCTGCAGTGCGGGAGTTGTCCACACTCGGCCGCTTCTGTGGATGACCCGCAAAGGACCCAGCCGAGGTCCCTCTTGCGACAAGATTCACCTCGACTCGTCAACTCTCCGAAATCACTTCCGAAATGCGAATCAGTCGATCTTGAACGGCATTCGATAGCAACCAAAAACCGCTCCGAAGACCTGCTCTGCAAGGTTGACCACAGCTAAAACTCTCGATTGCCCGTTGGGTGTGGCATTCGCCCGTTTTTAATCTGTAATTCAGTCCGTTAACCAAAACTCAACCAGCCACGCACGAAGACCTGCGGCGGAGGTGCTTCGGCTCTACTCGAGTGCTCGGAGTTGACCTCGCCAATTCGGATGCATATGGTCTGCCTCGTCGACGCCGAGACGGACATAGCGCAGAGGGCAAACTCGCTCGGTCCAATGTGGCGAAGATCGGTCGCGTTCAGGTCAGGTTTCGGGCCCTGTGCCGGCCGTGGTGTTAGACTAGTACTGTAGCGGGGAAGTCACACATGTCAGATTACACAAAGCTGCCGCCGGAGTTTGCTGGATCACCAGATCCTGGACGCGAACCGCGGAAGATCGACGAGACCGGGGGCCTCGAGGTCTTCGAAATTGCAGGCTCGATCAAATGGTTCGATGCCTCGAAGGGCTACGGATTCATCGTGCCCGACAACGGCTTGCCGGATGTGCTGCTGCACGTCACCTGCCTGCGCGCCGGCGGCTTCCAGACCGCCTATGAAGGCGCCCGGGTGCACGCCCAGGTGCTGAAGCGCCCGAAGGGCATGCAGGCCTTCCGCATCCTCAACATGGATGAGAGCACGGCCATCCACCCCTCGCAACTGCCGCAGCGCACCCACGTCGTGGTCGAGGCGGAAAGCGACTGGGAGCGGGCCATGGTCAAGTGGTTCAACAGGGTCCGCGGATTCGGGTTCCTCACCCGCGGCGAGGGCACGCCGGATATCTTCGTGCACATGGAGACGTTGCGCCGGTTCGGCTTCACGGAACTTCGCCCCGGGCAGATCGTGCAAGTCCGCTGGGGAAATGGTATCAAGGGCTGCATGGCGGCTGAACTCCGCCCGGACGGCCTTGTGAGCGGACTTCCCTCCTCGCACTGACGGGGCGTCCTTCACTCGAAGGATTGCGATGCAAGCGAACAAGATAACACGGATCGGCAGGGCTGCGACACTCGCGGCCCTGTTTCTTTTCGCGATGCCGCTGCCGACGATGATCTCGCCCACGCCCACGCTCGCCCAGAAAGCCATGCGGCAGGAAACGCTGAAGATCGTCACCTCGAGCGGCACCCACAGCTTCGACATCGAGGTCGCGGAGACCGACGAGGAGAAGGCGCGCGGCCTGATGTTCCGCCGCACGCTCGCGCCGAATGCCGGGATGCTGTTCCCCTACGAGCCGGCGCAAGAGATCACGATGTGGATGAAGAACACCTACATCTCACTCGACATGGTGTTCATCCGCGCCGACGGCACCGTGCTGCGCGTGGCCACCGGCACCGAGCCGTTCTCCGAGAAGGTGATCGCCTCGGGGGGCGATGCGTTAGCCGTGCTCGAGCTGATCGCCGGCACCGCGGCGCGGATCGGGGTGAAGCCAGGCGACCGGGTCGAGCACAAGCTGTTTGGCCGCAAGACGTAGGCTTCAAGCCACAAGCCGCGTGTCGAGCCGCTCATGTCGCAGGCTCGGGACCAGCCAGAAGCTCGCCATGCCGAACAGGCAGCCGAGCACGCCGAGTGAGAACGACGCGGTGTAGGCGCCGGTCCATTGCTGCAGCAGGCCGGACGCGAGTGAGCCGACCGCTTGTCCCGATCCCATGGCGATGGAGAGCGCGCCAAAAATGCTGCCGATCCGGCCGCCCCGGTAGAGGTGGGAGATCATCGACACGATGATGGGCCCGCGTGCGCCCTGCATCAGTCCAAACGGAATGACGAACGCATAGACCAGCACGATGCTCGGCCACGCCGCGACGAGGATCAGCGCGATGATCCCGGTCATCGTGATGAGATAGGAGATGGTCACCGTCGGCAGCCGGCCCATACGGTCGGACAGCCAGCCGACGGCGACGATGCCGAAGGCCGACAGCATTCCGGTCATGCCGAAGGCGCCTGCCGCGACGATCGGCTTGAACCCCTGCTCGGTCAGATAGGCGACGGACTGCGGCAGCACGCTGTAGGCCGCAACCGAGGTCCAGAAGTAGGCCGAGAACAGCCCCCAGAACGCGCTCGTGCGGACTGCCGAGGCGACCGTCCATCCCCCGTCGACACTCGTCGACTGCGCGGCGCGCATCGCTCGCCAGTCCGGGGAGCCAGCGCCGATCCGCGACAACGGTAAAAACATGATCAGCGGGATCATGCAGAGCGTGGCGAGCCCGAGGATCTGGTGCGCCGCCCGCCAGCCATGCGCCTCGAGCAGCAGCTGCGTCACCGGCGGCACGATCAGCATGCCGGCGCCCATCGCGGCATAGGGCAACGAAACCACCGATCCCATGCGCCGCGTAAACCAGCGCGACAGGATGCTCGAGGCGACAATGACGCTGAGGCCCGCCGCGCCCATGCCGCCGAGCGCGCCGGCCGTCGCGTAGTAGTGCCACGGCGCGGTGACCTGTGCCGCCAGGACATAGCCAAGGCCCAGCGCGCCCAGCCCGAAGCAGTAGGTGACGCGCACGCCGAGCCGGTCGATCAGCTGCCCGACGAACGGCGCCGACACGGCATACGCGATCGCGAACACCGAATAGGTGGCGGTGATCTCGCCGCGCGTGGCGCCAAGCCCGGTCTGCACCGGCAGCAGGAACACGGCGAAGCTTTCCGTGACGCCGCGGCCGATCATGTTCATCGCGAACGTCAGGCACACGATCGTCGCGAGGAAGGCGCGGGTCGGAGCATCGCGGGACGTAGCTGCAGCGTCGGCCGGCGCCGCCGTGCGCTCACTTGTCATGGAACACGGCGAACTCGGCAGCCGGCGCCCGCTCGGTGACGAGCTTGTTCTCAGGCGTCGACCAGTCGGGGTACCCGAGCGCCATGCCTGAGATCAGGATCTCGTCGTCGGGGATGCCGAGTGCCTTGCGGGTCGCTGGACCATGGTAGATCCAGGCTGCCTGCGGGCAGGTTTCCAGACCATAGCCGCGCGCCAGCACCATCACGTTCTGCATGAACATGCCGACGTCGAGCCACGACCCGTACTCGAACCGCCGGTCCATGGTGAAGAACAGCCCGACCGGCGCGCCGAAGAACGTGTAGTTCTTCAGCGCCTGCCGCTTGCGACCCTCGACGTCGCCGCGCGCGATGCCGGCAATCCCGTAGAGATCGAAGCCGACCTTGCGACGCCGCGACAGATAGGGCTCGGGCAGCTCCTTCGGGCTGTACTGGTATTCGTCCTGTTGGGGTCCGCTCGACGCCGCAGCGGTCACCTCGCGCGTCAGCCGCTCGCGGGCGACCCCCATCGCGACGTGAACGCGCCAGGGTTGCGTGTTGGTGCCCGATGGCGCGCGCGAGGCCTCCTCGAGAAGGCGGCGCACGAGATCGGGGGCGACCTGATCGGGCTTGAAGCCGCGCACGGACTTGCGCCCGGTCACGGCCGAGCGGACATCGAGCGTCACTGCTGGAATCTCTTTGCTCACGGTCGTCTCGTCCCCGGTCTCGCGCCAAATGCTGTCTGTCGGCGACATGTGCCAGGAATTGACCGCCGCGTCATGCGCGCTTTCGCGCATGGCACCGGCGCGCGACGTCCCCGTCTCAACGCTTCTCGCTGGTCCGCACGGCGCGCTTCTGCAGACCTTGCGGCATCGGCGCCTGCGCTTCGCGCAGCTTGTCGATGCCGATGGCCGCGCCGGTGAACTGCTGCGCCCACATCTGGCGCACCTGCTGCTCGCCGACCCGCAGTCGCAGCGGTACGATCGATGCAGCCTGATCGATGAACTCGACCGTCCTGGCCACGTCGTGTGCGATGAGTTCCGACATCAGCGGCTCAGAGGCCGAGTTGGTCAGAAACGGCGCGATCGGGAACGGACGATAGGTCAGCTCCTCGGGATGCTCGTCGTCGAACGCGGGTGCGGCGACAAAGCCCGTTCCACCCCAGGCGAAACGACCATCGGAGACGGCGCCGCCGGGCAACGCTGTGGGATTGATCGCAGCAAGCTTCTGGGCGGGCGCCGGCGCGGTTTTCGGTGCAATCGCCAGTGGCGATCCGATCGGCCCGCCGGTGAGGCTCGCCATCGTCGGCTGCGGCCGCTGGGCCGGGCGTGGACCCTGCACCAGCATCGGCGTCTCGAGTATGGCCGTCAGCCCGTCGCGGTCCATCGATGCGGGCCGCGGGCGTTGGGCTGTTTGCGGCGCCTGCATCAGGCGCGGCACGTCGGCGGCAGCCGGTGTGGCCATCGCCACCTGCTGGCGTGCAGCATTCGGATTGCGGAAGTCGGCGATCTGCGCGGCAAGCTGGGGGTATTTCGACTGCGCCATGCGCACGTCGTCCCGGGTCAGCGGGCCGCCGTCGGCCGGCGTGTGCTTCGACTGCCCCGACGGGAACAGCAGCGCCAGCTCGAGCCGCGGCAGGCGCGGCCAGCTGCGCACCGCGTCGGTGTCGACATGCACGAACGGCAGCGCCGAGGTCGGGTAGTAGCCGACGCCGCCGCGCTCGCGCACCATCGCCGAGTAGCGCAAGTTTCGGATCGGCACGTCGGGGAAATGCACGTCCGCCGCCTTGCCTTGGATGTGGCGGCTCTCGCTCGCCTGTCCACCGACAGTGCGGCGGAGCATGTCGTTGGTGGCGCGCGAGCGATAGCCCGAGATGATGTGGATCGGCTCCTTGGAGCCAAGCTCGGCGTGCATCTCCCACAGGAGATCGACCAGCGCCGGGTCCATTTTGGTGGTCTCGTCTTTACGATGGTCGCGCAGGATGCGGTCGACCTGGGCCATCGCCGCGTCGACGTATTTGCCGCCCGTCTTGTACTGGACGGTGATCGTCTCTTTGGTGTGGATGTTGTGCAGCGAGATCGTACGCGGCCCGCTCTGGGCGACGAGCGACGGCGATGCGGCAATTGCCACGAGCGCAGCGGCGGCGACTCCAGCGAGGAGGCCTCTTGCACGATTGACCAAGCAATCCCCCTTCGAACGCAAACCAATACTCGGGCGATCCAGTCGAAGTCCCCGGCGCCGACAGCGCCATGACCGGAAAGCAATGCTCCGGACCTGAACGCCCACCGTCATGGTTAAGGCCGGATGCTTAACGATTGGTAAGCAGGGAATGGGGACGAACCGCGGCCCGGATGGGGCAATACCGAGGCAGTCCGGACATTGCGAGCGGGATGGTGGACGCTTGGCTGCCGTGCGTCCGACGCCGGCACAAGGGTTAATATTATCGCTCCAAGGCAATAGCTTGGTTAATCTCTGCCATGGCCGCCAGAGGCCCCGAGAATCGCCGTTTCTGAACCCGGCCACCACCCTGGCCGAGGCCCTCTCCATCGCGCGGCACGAGCCTGCAACGGGCTGCGCGAGGCATACAGAACCCCGACCCTCGGTCAGGCAGCCGAACCTCTACGCGGCTTTGCGCATCGGACGCTGCTCGAGCGGGGCGAACAGGGCCGCGATGTCGGCCTCGGTCAGGTCAAGCCCCGACTTCGATGCGCCCTCGAACAGCGCCGTCGCCAGTGCGGCCTTGCGCGCCTTGAGGATCTCGATCGCCTGCTCGATGCCCTCCTCGACGATCAGCTTGTGCACGAACACCGGTTTGTCCTGCCCGATCCGGTAGGCGCGATCGGTGGCCTGGTTCTCGACTGCCGGGTTCCACCAGGGATCGTAGTGGATGACCGTGTCGGCGGCGGTCAGGTTGAGGCCGGTGCCGCCGGCCTTGAGGCTCAGCAGGAAGACCGGCACCTTGCCTGACTGGAACTGCTTGACGGGCGCCGCGCGGTCGACGGTATCGCCGGTCAGCTGGACGAACGGGATCTTCAGCTTCTCGAGTTCGGTCTCGATGAGCCCGAGCATGGTCGTGAACTGGGAGAACAGCAGGATGCGGCGGCCCTCGCCGACGAGTTCGGGCAGCATCTCCATCAGCCGTTCGAGCTTGGCCGATTCTTTCACCTTCGCCGCCTGCGGCATCTTCAAGAGGCGCGGGTCACAGCACACCTGCCGCAGCTTCAACAGCGCGTCGAGGAAGATGATGTGGCTCTTGGCGAGGCCCTTCTTGTCGATTTCCTGACGCACGCGGGCGAGCATCAGCGCGCGCACGGTCTCGTAGAGATCCCGCTGCCCGCCTTCGAGCCGGATGCGCTCGATGATCTCGGTCTTGGGCGGCAGGTCCTTCGCCACCTCCTGCTTGGTCCGCCGCAGCATGAAGGGTTTCAGGCGTCGGGTGAGGAACGCCTGCGCGGCCTTGTCGCCGTGCTTCTCGATCGGCGTGCGGAAGGTGCGCCGGAAGGTCTGCTCGTCGCCGAGCAGTCCCGGCGACAGATACTGAAACAGCGACCACACCTCGCCGAGATTGTTCTCGAGCGGCGTCCCGGTCAGCGCTAAGCGATGCCGCGCATTGATGCGGTGGGCGAGGCCCGAGACCGTCGCGCGCGGGTTCTTGATCGCCTGCGCCTCGTCGAGGATCGCGACATGGAACTCGAGAGCGAGCAACGCCTCGTGGTCGCGGGCGAGCAGCGGATAGGTGGTGAGCACCACGTCGTGCGCGCCAATCGAGGCGAAATGCTGATGCCGGTCGAGGCCGCGCAGAGCGAGCACCTTGAGATTGGGCGTGAAGCGCTCGGCTTCCGCCATCCAGTTCGGCAGCACGCTGGTCGGCGCGATGATCAGCGCCGGCTTGTCGAGGCGGCCCTTCGCCTTCTCGTTGGCGAGGAAGGCCAAGGCCTGCACCGTCTTGCCAAGGCCCATGTCGTCGGCGAGCACGCCGCCAAAGCCGGTGTCACGCAGGAAGTCGAGCCAGGCGAGTCCGTCGCTCTGGTAGTCGCGCAGGTTGGCCTTGAACGTAGCCGGCGGCTTCACGGGCTTTGGTCCACGTCCGCGCTGGAGATCGCGACCGAGGGCCACCAGGCGCTCGGCGCCGGCTGCCCACGCGACGTCGGTGCCGATGGCGTCGGCGAGCGCGGCGATGCCGGCGGCCGAAGCGCGGGAGAGTTTGAGTTTCTTGCCAGGCTGCGCGTTCCGCGGGCCGATCAGCTCGAGCAGCGCCCGCAGCAACGGCACGATGCGCGCGGCCGGCAGCGGCAGGATGCGGCGGTCGGGCAGCTGGTGATAGATGTTGAGGCCCGCCAGCGCCGCATCGAACGCCTCGATGTCCGTTGGGCTCGACGAGAAGCCGAGCTCCGTCACGTGCGCCGGCAGCCGCGCGATAACGTCGGCGAGCGTCGGGATGAGGTCGATGCGGTGGCCGTCGAATTCGACGCCGAGTTCGAACGAGAACCAGTCGATGCCGGAGCCCTCGCCGATGTCGGCCCACCATTTCGTTTCGCCCTCGGCGACCCGGTAGGGATAGTCGTCCGAGAAGATGATCTCCCAGCCTTCGGCGGCAAGCCCGGGCAACACCTGCATCGAGAACTCGACGAACCGCGACGGGTTGTCGAACGCCTCCAGGAAGTCGCGCTCCTCCGACATCTCGGCCGGCATCAGGAACAAGGTGCTGTCCGGTGCGCCCGTGATCTCGAGCGGCGTCTCGACGATCGGAACGAGATCAATCGCCTCGACGCGCTCGAGGATATCGCCCTCTGCCCGGCGGTCGCGCGGCGTCACGATCAGGCGGTTTCCCTCGTCGCGCTCGAGCACCTCGCCGGGCCCGCCGGGCTCGACCACCGTGCCGCCGTAGTCGACAGTCACGCGCGCCAGCGGAATGCGAAAAGCGCCGCGGTGGCGCTCGTCCCGCACAGACCACATCGACATCTGCTCGACGCGCGCCTCAGCCGTGAACAGCTCGAGCCGCGGCTTCGGTTTGATTCGCTGCGTCACGACCTCGATCGAGGTGTCGGGTTTCGGCACGCGGTCGGCGAGACCCGCGCCGGCCAGACGCGTCTCGAGGGCACGGGCGAGTGTTTGTGCCTCCCGTGCAGCGACGACCGGCGCCTCCGCGAGTGCGGCGGCAACGGCGTCGGGCAGGCCGACGTCGAGTAGACCGACCTCGCCGGACGCGAGGTCGATGTACTGCAACGGCGCCGTCGGCAGTACGGCCTCGAAGCGTGCCGTCTGCGTTCCGGCCTCAAGTGCAGCGCCGGTCGGTACGAAGCCCAGCCGCTGGCGTCCGCCGGCCTCGCGCAGCCATTGCGCAACGCCGGTCCGGGACGGCCCCGCGGTGAGCTTTGGCCCGGTCACGGTTTGCCAATGGCAGCGGCCGGTCTCAAGGATCTTTTCCAGCAGGCGGACGAATCCCGGCCGCGCATCGATGCGGGTGTCACCATAGGAGCCCGAGTGGCCCTGCCGCCTTAGCCAATTGAGGTCGCGCAGGAGCTCCATATCGATCGAACGCAGGTGCTTGGCTGGCGCATAGCTGAGCGCCTGGCCGGTATCGAACTGCCGAGCGTTGGAGCTGTAGGCACCGCTTTTCAGCAGCGTCGTCGCCATTGTGCGAAGCACGGCGCGCGGACCGCCCGGTTGAGAGTCATCGATCGCGAGCACGTAGAGGAGCCGCTCGCGGATCTGGTCGGGATAGGCGTTCGGATCGACCTCGGGCTCCTGCGGACGCGCCAGCGCCGTGAGCCAGGCGTCGAGTGCCGGCGGCAAGATGTCGGCGACGGCCGCCAGGATCGCCGGGGTCGAATTCGAGTCGGCCTCTGAGGCGTCTTTGCCGCCAGCGCCGCCGCTACTTTGGACGCCGTGCTGGTTGGCCAGCACATGCATCAACAGCGCCACGCCGTGCTTGCAGTTCAGCACAACCGGACAGCTGCAGCTCGAGATCAGGGCGACGGCCTTCGAGATTCGGCGCACCGCCACGCGCACGCGATAGAGCTTGCCTTCGCTGCCGCGGACGGCGCCGAGGACGAGTTCGCCATTGGCGGCGATGTTCGCTTCCATGACCTGTTGGTTGGCATACACCGACTGGCCGCGATCGCGTGTGGGGCGATCGAAGGCCCTGTTCAGGTCTTGGTCTGAGAACGGCAGCATCCGGTACCCGCAGTTTGGCGCATCGGGGGCGAGGCAATAGCGTTCGAGTTGTACCGATCTAGTCCCTCTGGTGCGCGCATGCCACGCAGCCACCGATGGTTCAGGTTCGATTTCTGTGGACGGCTGAGACCCGTCAGATCGTGCCGTGGCCGATCCGCACCGGTCCATTCGCGCGCCTATGCTCGCTCGAAGCGCGAGGTCGACGCGTGTCGACGTCGGGGCCGAACGTGTGCCGCGCGGCTTCCACCCCGACGAACCTCCAGTTCATGACGACGGCCGAGGGGCGGAGCGGAGCGCTTGCGCTGGCCGGGCGACAGCGTACGATCCCTCGCGATACTCTCCTGGACAGGCTCTAAGGATCAGCCCATGGCGACCATGACCGGCCGGCGGCCGACGATTTCCTCGATGAACGGCATGGTAGCCGCGGCCCACCCACATGCGGCGGCGGCCGGCGCACTGGTGCTCGGGCGCGGCGGCAACGCCTTCGACGCCGTGGTCGCGGTGGCAGCTGCGCTGAACGTGGTCGAGCCCTACATGTCGAGCCTCGCGGGCATGGGCCTTGCGACCTGCTGGATGGCCAAGGAGAAGCGCGTGCGCACGCTGAACTTCGTGCCGCGCATCCCATCGAAGTTCCCAGTCGAGACGTTCTCCCGGCGCGAGCAGCTGGCGCGCGGCTCCGCCGCCGTCGGTGTGCCGGGCAATCTCGAGGGCTGGATGGAACTGCAAGCCACCTATGGCAAGCTCGAGCTTGCCGACGCCTTCGCCCCCGCGGTTCGCCTCGCGCGCGACGGCTTCCCGGTGATCGAGTTCAACTGCGTCGAGCACAACGGCACCGAGTCCGAGATCAAGGCCCACCCGGCGCTCTATGGTCCGTGGGCCAAGACATACACTGACGGCTCGGGACAACTTGCGCACGGCTGGGTGCTGCGGCAGCCCGCACTTGCCGCAACGCTCGAGGAGATCGGACGGGAAGGTCCGGCGCGCTTCTATGGCCGGCTCGTCGCTTATCTCTCAGCGACCGGCGGCTCGGTGACGATGGCCGACATCGAGGCCTTCAAGCCGGTGTGGTCGGATCCCGCGACGGCACGTTATCGCGGCCACACCGTCAACGTGCCGCCACCGCCCTGCGAGGGATTCCAGTTCCTGCTGGCGCTGCGCATCCTCGATGGCTTCGATCTCTCGAAAATGGAGCGCAACGGCGTGCAGCACCTCGATACGGTGTGGCGCGCCATTCGCCTGTCGGCGGGCGAACGCATCGCCCACAACGATCCGACGCCGGCCAAGCTCGCGGAACTCATGGGCGACGCCAACGTCGAGCGGCTGCGCGCGCGCGTGCGCGACGGTCGACCCATCACCGGCCCGACCGAGCAGTGGATGGAGGTAAGTCCTGAGCCCGCGCGAGAACATCACACGACGTCGTTCTCGGTGGCGGACGCCGACGGCAATCTCATTTGCGTGACGCAGTCGATCGGCAGCCCCTACGGCTCGGCGGTGATCATCCCCGACACCGGCGTCACCACCAATAATTTCCTCTACTGGGCCGACGTGCAGCCCAACAGCCCGAACCGGTCCAAGCCCGGCGGCAACCTGCCGATGTGCGTGTCGCCGAGCCTCACACTGCGAGACGGCGCGCCGGTGCTGGCGCTCGGCACGCCCGGCAGCTACGGCATCAAGCAGACGCAGACGCAGGCTATGGTGCAGCTCGTCGACTACGGCTTGGCCGTCCAGGACGCCATCGAGGCGCCGCGCGGGCGCTTGTGGGACGGCCGCCGAGTGCACGCGGAATCCCGCATACCCGCATCGACGCTCGAGGCGCTGCGCAAGCTTGGCCACGACGTCGAGACCGGCGAAGCGTGGACCATGAAGGTCGGCGGCATGCACGGCATCGCGATCGATCCCGACACCGGCGTCAAGACCGGCGGCTGCGACCCGCGCCGTGACGGTTACGTGGTGCCGGCTTGAGATACGGCCGCGTCGGTGCCAAACGCCTCGCTGTCGAGGTCCAGCCGCTCGATCTCCACGACCGGCCCGCCGGGCTGCATGAGCCCACGCGCAATCATGCTCACGCGCGGTGGCCCGGCGCCGAGCATGACGCCAAACAGATGATAGCGAGCCAGCGTCTCGCCCTCGTGGGCGGCTCCGAGCGATGCCGACGGCACGCCGACGACGGGAACGTCGGCGCCCGGCCCCATCGCGCGGTGCACCTCGCGCCGGTGATTGTGGCCGTGCAACACGAGTTCCGCGCCATGCCGCCGCAGCACGCCGGCCAACGCGTCGGCATCGCGCAGGGCCTTTCGCGGGCTTGCCTGCCCAGGCAACGGTGGATGATGGATCATCACGACGCGCGCCAATCCCTCGCGCCCGAGTTCGTCGAGGATGCGCGCCAGACGCGTAAGCTGGATCTCTCCGAGTTGGCCGGACGCAACCAGCGGCCGCGTCGGCACCGCGGAATTGAGTCCGATCAGCGCGACGCGCCCCCGGCGGCGCACGTAGGGAAAGCTCGAGTCGCCATCCGCCGTGGCCGCGTCGTCGGCCATGTAGCCCTGCCACCGCGCGACGCCCGCGTCGCGAAGAAGCCGCACGTAGATGTCGTGATTGCCCGGCACCACGGACACGCGATCGGTCGGACCCAGCGCCTCGAGCCACGCAAGCGCCGCCTCGTACTCGGCGGGCAGACCGATGTTGATGAGATCGCCGGTCACCGCGATGTGGTCGGGCGCCAAGCGCTGGATGTCCGCGACCAGGGCGGCTGCGACCGCCGGCAGATGTGCAGCCCGCCGCTTGCGATGCCAATTGGCAAAGCCCAGCGCCCGCTTCAGGTTCCAGTGCCGCACACCGAACGGCGGCAGCGGGCCCAGATGCAGGTCCGAGAGGTGCGCGATGGTGAAGGTGTCGCTCATGCCGCGTTGAGATAGCGGCCCTGGCGCGCCATGGCCAGTGAGCTGGTTTCCCGACCGGCCCACAATCCCGAGTTGAGCCAGATCAGCGGAAAAATTCAAAAATGCCCTTCCACGACCTGCAGGCTGAGCTCAATTCCGCCCAAAGATCATCCGATTTGTGAAGGGTGCGGTCGTGGAAGGGCATTTTATTTAATTTTTCCCCACTCGATACCCACCCGCGATATATGGTCTTGGACGGTACGGCAGGTGACACGGCGAGACAAGATCGACGCCGGAATCCGCTGCGCGT
>JANOJW010000652.1:0-2403 GCA_031418955.1 Hyphomicrobiales bacterium
GAGCGCCGATACGCCGCGACACGCGCCTGCAAGCCGAACCCCGGCCACATCTCCTGTCGGCAGCAACGCTCCGACGTCTGCGTCCCACGCGAGCTTGCCGCGCGCCTGCGAATAAAGATGCACGCTCGGCGTCCAGCCGCCGCTCATCGCCAGCAGATCGCAATTGAGTTTGTCGCCCGATGTCGTCGTGTTCCGCGCGCTGTCGATCCGGCCGGTCGCGACGCGCGAGATGCGCGTGCGGCCCTCGGTGCCGACGACGAGCGCGCCGGTGTCGATCGCGATCCCATCGCTGCGTGCCTCCTCCATCAGCGGCCCACCACCGTCGGCGCGGCGATCGAGAATTCGCAAAATGTCCGCGCCGGCGCGCTTCAGAGCGAGCGCTGCGCGATAGCCCGTGTCCGACGCACAGGCCACCACCACGCGCGAGCCGGCGCGCACGCCCCACCGCTCGGCATATGTGAACACCGCGCCGGCGAGCATCACCCCTGGGCGGTCGTTGCCCGGGAACACCTGCGGCCGCTCGATGGCGCCCGCCGCGATCACGATCTCCCGCGCGCGCACGTGCCAGAGTCTTTCGCGCGGCAGGTCTGGTTCGGGTTGCGCCAGATGGTCCGACAGCCGCTCGGCGAGGCCGACGAGCCGATCCGGGTAGATGCCGAACGCGGTCGTGCGCGGCAGCAGCGTGACGCGGTCGTTGTGCCGGCAAAGCGCTGCCAGCGTCTCCGTGATCCAGGCCAGCGCCGGCCGGCCCTCGATCGTCGCAATGGTTTCCGACAGCAGCGAGCCGCCCATCTCGCTCTGCTCGTCGGCGAGCATCACGCGCGCGCCGGCCTCCGCCGCGACAAGCGCCGCAGCAAGGCCCGCGGGCCCCGCACCCACCACCAGCACGTCGACATGGGCGAACCGCGCGGCGTACGTGTCGGGGTCGGCTGCGACCGGCGCCTTGCCGAGGCCCGCCGCACGCCGGATCGCCGGCTCGAACAGGCGTTTCCAAGCCCAGTCGCGCGGCAACGCCTTCGGCCCCATGAAGGTCTTGTAGTAGAAGCCGGCTGGGAACAGCGGCGCGAGGCGGTCGTTGACCGCGCCGATATCGAGCGCCAGCGATGGCCAGCGGTTCTGGCTGTGCGCGTCGAGGCCGTCATAGAGCTCGACCACCGTTGCGCGCTGGTTCGGCGTCGTGCGGGCAGCGTCCCGGATGACGGTGACGAGCGCGTTCGGCTCCTCAGGGCCCGCCGTCAGGATGCCGCGCGGTCGATGGTACTTGAACGAGCGCGCGACGAGATGCACGCCGTTGGCCAAGAGCGCGGAGGCGAGGGTGTCGCCGGGGTGGCCGGTGTAGCCGATGCCATCGAAGGTGAACCGCAGCGTGCGCGCGCGATCGATGCGACCGCTGGACCCCGTGCGATAGCGTTGCGTTTGCGTTGTGCCTGTCGTCGCGGCTTGGGTCGTCGTCGTCACGCGGACGTGCCTCCGGTGACCGTCACGATGTCGGGCCGTGGCTCCCCCGCCTTGTAGGTCGTAGCGATCCGGTCGGACACGGTGTGGCGCACGGCATTGAAATAGCGTCCGCACCCGTGGGCATGGACCCAGCGCTCGATGTGCCAGCCTTTGGGGTTCGAGCGCGTGTAGAGGTAGGCCGACCAGTCGGCATCGGTTTCCTTCGCAGGATCGAGGCTTCGCGCGATGTGCGCCTCCCCGCCGTAGCGGAACTCCACTTCGGGCCGGTCTTCGTCACAGTAGGGGCAGCGGATCAAGAGCATGAGGTACGCGCGGGAGTGGGGAGTGGGGAGTGGGGAGTGTCGGCGAACAGGTCGTGCGCCTGCAATATCAATCTCGCGGGCACAGGAGCACTTCAATGCGACACCGCGGCAGCAGCTGCCTCGTCGATCAGCCGGCCTGTGGTAAAGCGCTCGAGCGTGAACGGCGCGGCGATGGGGTGCGGCTCGCCGGTCGCCAGGGTCGCCGCGAACACGTGGCCCGAGCCCGGCGTCGCCTTGAAGCCGCCAGTGCCCCAGCCGCAATTCGCGTACAGCCCCGGCACCGGGGTGCGCCCGATGATCGGCGAACGGTCGGGCGTCACGTCGACGATGCCGCCCCACGAGCGCAGCATCTTCAAGCGCCGCGTCACCGGGAACAGCTCGGCGATGGCTTCCAGGGTGTGCGTCGAGACGTGCAGGGCACCGGTCTGCGAATAGGACACGTAGGCGTCGGTGCCGGCGCCGATCACCAGCTCGCCCTTGTCGGACTGCGACATGTAGGCGTGGATGCTGTTCGACATCACGACGCACGGCATCACGGGCTTGACCGGTTCCGACACCAGCGCCTGCAACGGGAAACTCTCCAGCGGCAGCCGTACACCCGCCATGCCGAGCACGACCGAGGTGTGCCCCGCCGCCACCACGC
>JANOJW010000653.1:0-1959 GCA_031418955.1 Hyphomicrobiales bacterium
CGCAATCTCGTCGGGCGGTTCTTCTGCAAACTCAAGCAATACCGCGCGATCTCGACACGCTACGACAAGCTCGCCAATACTTTTCTTGCCGCGGTGGCGCTGGTTTGCGTACTGTTCTGGCTCAACTGACGACAGGCCCTAGCCCGGATTATGCATCAGGCCTGAGCAACAATCGGACGGCTGTGGCGCAAGAGGTTGAGATCGTGTGGCAAACCGGTGTCGAGACGGCGTGCTGCGTTCAACCACCGAGCGCCACGGCCATGACCGGCGTTACGCCGCTTCCCTTCGGCCTGCCAGCCGTTGGCGCCAAGAAACTCACAGTCGATTTCGACGGCGGCAATCAGTCTTCGGACGCCGGGCTGTTGCTGCCGCGGGCGGCGGAGAAAAAGACCGGCGTGTGCGAGCGGCTCGCGGACGCGATGCCCGGCCGGCGTGATCCGGCGCGCATCCGGCATCGCATGACCGGGATCATTTCCGCACGCGTGTTCGCCATCTGCCGCGGCTACGAAGACGCGATCGACCACGATCAGCTGCGTCACGATCCGGCGCTGAAAATGGCGGCCGGCCGCTGCCCGGAGACGGGCGCAGCCCTCGCCTCGCAGTCGACCATCAGCCGCTTCGAGAACGCTCCGGCGAAGACGGATGCGGCGCGTCTTGCGCGGGCCCTCGTCGATCAGTTCACCACGCACGTGACGCCCGCCAGCCGCGATATCTTCGGCCTCGCCGGCAATAGCAAGCTCGATGAACGCGTCGCCGAGGCGGCGGATCACCTGCGCTTCTGGCATGCGCTGCCGGATGCGCCGAAGTCGCGCTGCTCCATGGCTTTCGAGCATCAGGCCGGAAGCTGGTCGCGGCCGCGACGCGTGATCGCGCGCATCGAGGCGTCCATGCAGCCCGATCCGGCGCCGGAGAACGCACATGCGATGCGTCAGGAGATCGACGTGCGCTACGCCGTGACGCCGCTCGAAGGCGATGCGGAGCGTCTCCACGAGGGCGTCTACCGCCAGCGCGGACAGGCTGCGCATTCCGGGGAAGACGAGGCCGAGAACCTGATCAAGCCGCATAAAGCTCAGCTCGCGTCCGATCGCACGCCGTGCCATTCGGCGACCGCCAATCAGGTGCGCCTGCCGCCGCTCGACGGCGGCGTACTGGCTGATGCACACGGTGCGCGCCGCGATTCCAGAAGGCCACGCGCTGGCCAAGGCCGAGTTCAACACGCTCCGCCTGCCTCTGTTGAAGATCGGCGCGCGCATCGTCGAGTATATCCAGCGGATCCGAGTGCACCTGCCGTCGAGTTGCGCCGGGAAAAGCCTGTTCCGGGCCATCGCCCTCGGTCTCTCGCCTTCGGGACCATGAGCACCGGGGCACAAGCCCCGCAGAGCCGCCGAACGAGGCACATCAACCCCGAACGTGTTGCACCGCGAGTTCCGCCCAACGGCCCAACGGGGCCGGCCGGCGGCGCGTGCGCGTCAGATCAGACGGCAAGGACGTGGCCGTGGTGCATGATCCGGGCTAGAACTCTTCGCCGAGCCCGGCTTTGGCGTTGGCCATGGTTTCGGCGATCAACTTATCCAGCTTTCCCGCCTTGGCATCTCGCTCGATGGCCGCGTCGAACAGGCGCTCCTGAAGCTCCTCGAACCAGGCGCGAAATTTCGCCAGCTCCTCAGGGCTCAGGGCCTCAACCGCTTCTTCGATATGTTCAAGCTTAGTCATGGCGGAAACCTAGCATGGATCGGCTTTCCGGGCGAGTGCCGTAGCGGACCGGGATCAGGCTTGGATGCACACCTTGCCCTCCCCGCCAATTCCCGATAGAGCCGCGAAAACGGATTCCGGAGGCGCGCGGCGCGATATGAACTTCACCAAGCTCAAAACCACCACCGGCCTCGACGTCAGGGGCAAGCGCGTGCTGTTTCGCGCCGATCTCAATGTGCCGGCCAAGGACGGCCGGGTGACCGACGC
>JANOJW010000654.1:0-2460 GCA_031418955.1 Hyphomicrobiales bacterium
GCTACTTCCACGTCAACCAGAAGTCAGGCGTGCGCTGGAACACGTCGAAAGGGTTCCTCGCACCCATCCGCCATCGCCGCAATCTCTCGGTGCACACCAACGCGATGGCCGAGTGGCTGATCCTGGACAAGAAGCGCGTGAAGGGCCTCGCCTACCGTCGCGAGGGCACCGCGCTGATGGCCTACGCCAAGCGCGAGGTGATCATGGCGGCGGGCAGCATCGGCACGCCGCAGATCCTGCAGCTGTCCGGCATCGGGCCGGGCGACCTGCTGCGAAAACACAACATCACGGTGCTGCACGAGATGGCGGGCGTCGGCGAGAACTTGCAGGACCACCTGCAGATCCGCTGCGCCTACAAGGTGTCGGGCGTGCCGACCATGAACGAGCAGTACCAGAGCCTCGTCAAGCGCGCGGGCTTCGCGCTCGAGTACGCCTTCAAGCGGCGCGGGCCGATGACCATGGCGCCCTCGCAGCTCGGTTGCTTCACCAGGTCGGACCCGTCGCGCGAGACGCCGAACATCCAGTACCACGTGCAGCCGCTGACGTTGCCGAAGTTCGGCGAGCCGCTGGATCCGTTCCCGGCGTTCACCGCGAGCGTGTGCAACGTGCGCCCGACGAGCCGCGGCACCGTGCGCGTCACCTCGCCCGATCCGTACGCGCACCCCGAGATCCGCCCGAACTATCTGGCGACCGCCGAAGATCGCCAGGTTGCTGCCGACTCGATCCGCGTCACGCGCCGGATCGTGTCGATGCCCGCACTGCAGATGTTTAATCCGCAGGAGTTTCGTCCAGGGCCCGACATCGACGGCGACGAGAAGCTGGCGCAGGCGGCCGGCGACGTCGCCACCACGATTTTCCATCCGGTCTCGACCTGCAAGATGGGCCCCGACGATAGGGCCGTGGTCGATACGCGCCTCAAGGTGAAGGGCCTTGCCGGCTTGCGCATCATCGACGCCTCGGTGATGCCGACGATCTCCTCGGGCAACACCAACGCGCCGACCATGATGATCGCCGAAAAAGGCGCGGCCATGGTGCTGGAAGACGCGCGGGGGTGAGGCCATATGTAGGTCGGGTTGAGCCGGCCGAAGCGGCGTGGGTCGACGAGCTGTTGCCCGGCGAAGCCCGACATCATGAGGTCCCCGGCGTCGGGCTTCGCGCGGTTCGGCACCAGGCATCATCGCGAGGTCAAGGGCGCGCTCAACCCGACCTACGGTCGACCACGGAGTCACCAGCATGAATCTGTCCCGCACCGCAAACCGGCTGGTCTGGGCCGGGATGCTGCTGGTCATCGTTGCGCTCGCCTACCAGTTCCGCGATACGCTGGCATTGCTCACCACCGGCTCGCTCGCCGTCACCGAGGAGGGGCAGGACGCCGATACGATCAAACTGCGCTGGACGGGACCGGTCGAGGCGCCGATGTCGGCGCGCTTTGCCGATGCGATCAGTGACTGGCGGCGCACCAAGCGGCGGTTCGTCGTCGAGCTGCACTCACCCGGCGGCTCGGTCGATCACGGCGGCGCGGTGATCCGCCAGCTGCGCGAGCTTGCCCGCACGCACGAGGTCGAGACCATGGTGCACGCCGGCGACCGGTGCCTGTCGATGTGCGTGCCGATCTACCTGCAGGGCACGCGACGGGTGGCCTCGCCGCGCTCGCGCTGGATGTTCCACGAGGTGCGCATCCGCGATGCCGTGTCGGACAAGGAGATCAAGACCAGCGACCAGGTGCGCATCCGCTCGACCGACAAGCTGTTCAACGATTTCTTCCGGCCAGCCGGCGTCGCCGAAAGCTGGATCACCATCGTGCGCGCGCAGATGCGCCAGGGCGACGTCTGGCGCACCGGCCAGGCGCTCGTCGACGAGCGCACCGGGATCATCAAGGAGCTGCGGTGAACAGGTTCGGCAATATGCCCAACCGTGGGGACAAGAAGGGGACGGACAAGAAGGGGACAGTTTGAATTTCGGCGCAGGCGCGGAGCGCGAGGTTCGTGGCAGCAAGGTCCGCTGCGGCGTGGACCATGCGCCGACGATAACTTCAAAATTCAAACTGTCCCCATTTCTGTTCCCATCGCTTGTTGATCAGTTACCTGAAACGTATAGGAATTATAAGATGCGTAATGATCACTAAGTATGTTTGCGTAGCTGTCTTGGAAGCCTGTCGGGTTGTCGCGAGCGTCGGCTCTCTGATAGATGTCAAACTGACCAGTCGAATATGGAACAAGCCCTGTTTGAGGTCCAAATCCCGTACTTATCAGGCCATTGCCGCCGTTGATTTGGATCGCGACATGCCCTGGAAGTCCCGTTGCACCGGTGTTCACGCCGATAATAATTGTGATTTCTGGCATTGCCCCGCTCCGATGGTTGCTTGTCTAGTCAAGTTACTTCCGAAATATGACCCATGAAACGGCAAGAAATGCATTGGCCAGCGCAGCCCCCAAATTGACGATAAAAAAGAAAAACCCA
>JANOJW010000655.1:0-2556 GCA_031418955.1 Hyphomicrobiales bacterium
CAGGACGGAATTACGGAAGACATGTTCGTCGCCACGCGCGAAGCCCGCGATAGAACGCTCGCCATGCCCAAACTCATCATTCCCGCATTGCAGGTGAACATGAAGGCCGGCGCACTACCCAAGCCTGATGAGAGCGGCAAGCGTTTTCTCAAGGTTCCGATTGGCGACATCGTCGTGCTGTACGACGAGATCGATCTCGCGCCGGCCAAACTCAAGGTGAAGACCGGCGGTGGCAATGCGGGTCACAACGGCCTGCGCTCGATCTCGGCGCATCTCGACAACGACTACGTGCGCGTGCGCATCGGCGTCGGCCACCCCGGCCATAAGGACCAGGTGGCGAACTGGGTGCTCAATGATTTCGCCAAGGCCGACCGGGACTGGCTCGAGCCGCTGCTCGATGCGATCGCTGGCGCGGCGGGTCGGCTCGCTAGCGGAGACAACGAGCGGTTCCTGACCGACGTCGCGCGCGTGCTGAAACAAGACGATGAGCCGAAGAGCGGGAAGGGTGGCAAGCGGCGCAACAAGGCTGACGCCGAGCGCGCGGGCACCCCTCTCCCCGATCCTCTCCCCGTGACGGACGGGGAGAGGGAGAAGGTCGGCGCGCCTCGGCATCCGGCGGGCGAGCGGCAGTCGAAGCGACAGAATGCGCTGGCCGAAAACCTGAAGAAATGGCTGGCGGGAAAAAAGAAGGAAGGGAGTGGGGAGTAGGGAGTTGGGAATAGGGAGTATGCAGGCCACGCCCCTAATCCCTATTGCCTACTCCCAATTCCCTCGCGAGCGGAGCGAGATCCATGGGCTTCAAATGCGGCATCGTCGGGCTGCCGAACGTCGGCAAGTCGACGCTCTTCAATGCGCTGACGCAGACGGCGGCGGCTGAGGCTGCAAACTATCCGTTCTGCACCATCGAGCCGAACGTCGGCGAGGTCGGCGTGCCTGACGAGCGGCTCGACAAGCTGGCTGCGATCGGCAAGTCGCAAAAGATCATCCCGACGCGGTTGACGTTCGTCGATATTGCGGGGCTGGTGCGCGGCGCCTCGAAGGGCGAGGGCTTGGGCAACCAGTTTCTCGGCCACATCCGTGAGGTCGATGCTGTGGCCTATGTGCTGCGCTGCTTCGAGGATCCCGACATCACGCATGTCGAGAACCGGATCGATCCGCTGTCCGACGCCGAGACGGTCGAGACCGAGCTGATGCTCGCCGATCTCGACAGCCTCGAGAAGCGGCGCACGACCACCGAGAAGAAGGCCAAGACCGGCGACAAGGAGGCCAAGGCCCAAGTCGCGCTGATCGACAAGGCGCTGGTGCTGCTGCGCGAGGGCCGCCCCGCGCGGCAGGCGCAGATCAGCGCCGAGGAGGACGCCGGCTGGCGCGCGCTACAACTGCTGACCGCCAAGCCGGTGCTCTACGTGTGCAACGTCGAGGAAGCCTCGGCGGGCAAAGGCAATGCGTTCTCCGCGAAGGTGTTCGAGCGCGCGATGGCCGAGGGTGCGGGAGCCGTGGTGATCTCGGCCAAGATCGAGGCCGAGCTTGCGGGCCTCGCGCCCGACGAACGGGTCGCGTTTCTCGCCGACATCGGCCTGGAAGAGGCGGGGCTCAATCGCCTGATCAGCGCCGGCTACAAGCTGCTGGGGCTGCTGACATATTTCACGGTCGGCCCCAAGGAGGCGCGCGCCTGGACGGTCACGCGAGGCATGAAGGCGCCGCAGGCGGCCGGCGTCATCCACACCGACTTCGAGAAGGGCTTCATCCGCGCCGAGACCATCGCCTTCGAGGACTATGTGCGGCTCAACGGCGAAGCCGGCGCGCGCGAAGCCGGGAAGATGCGGCTGGAGGGCAAGGAGTACATGGTTGCCGACGGCGACGTCATGCACTTCCGGTTCGCGAATTAGGGGGCAGACCTTGGCGTTGTTGATCACAGACTTTACAGCAGCCATGCCGACCAATCGAATTTCTCGATGCTTGCAGTGTAGAACGACGTGAAACTGCCGCCTATCGGGTGAGCAACTCGTCCATCAGGCGCGCCGTCGCGAGGCACGATTGAGCGGACAGCTCGGCCAGCCGCTTCTCGCGTACGGCGGCGAGCACGTCCTGCCATTCGAGATAGAAGGCTTGCAGGCTGGTCGCCGCGCCGCCTGTTGCGCCCGGGCCGAGGGTGCCGAGTTTGCGGCCGTCGTGCGTAGACAACTCGAGCGTTGCCGCCGGCGACACCGGCGCACTGACCGTGACGGCCTCGAACTGCAGTTCCACCGAGTTGCGCTGGGGCCCGAGCCAGCTCACGCCCCAGTCGAGATCGCAGGCCGCGCCTGACTTGCCCGGAAGACCGGTGAGGCGGACCATCGCGGTGGCGGCCCGGTCGGTGTCGCCGTCCCATTCCACGTTGCGTTCGACAAGCGCGGCGCCGGTCGCGCGCGTGAGCCACAGTGCCAGATCGAGCGAGTGGCAGCCGAGGTTCTTGATGATGCCGCCCCCGTCGGCAACCGAGGCGTCCTGGTATTGACCGGAATCGCCCGCGCGCGTTGTGCGCCCGCCCTCCGATACCCGCACGCGCAAGAGCCG
>JANOJW010000656.1:0-2697 GCA_031418955.1 Hyphomicrobiales bacterium
GTGAGCCACTTCAAGGCGCACGGCTGGCGCACCGTGAACTGGATGCCCGGTCTGCAGCGGCCCTGGCCCGAGGGCAGCTTCTACACGAAACCAAGGTCTCGGTTTGCGCGGCCTGCTATGGCCGCGATCTCGCGCGCGGAACGCCGGTCAACATCGGCGAGGCGGACGGCGTCAACGCCGCCCAGTCGATCGGGGAGCCGGGCACCCAGCTCACCATGCGCACGTTCCACATCGGCGGTGTCGCCCAGACCGTCGACCAGTCCTTCGTCGACTCGAACTTCAACGGCACCGTCCACGTCAAGAACCGCAACATGGCGAAGGACAGCCAGGGTCGTCTCGTCTCCATGGGCCGCACGATGGCCGTGGTCATCGTCGACCAGGGCGGCAAGGAACTGGCGACCCACAAGATCGCCTACGGCGCCCGCCTGCACGTCGACGAGGGCGATCAGGTCAAGCGCGGCACGCGTTTGGCGCAATGGGACCCGTTTACGCGGCCGGTTCTCTCCGAGGTCGACGGCGTCGTCGAGTTCGAGGACATGGTCGAGGGCATCTCCGTCAAAGAGATGACCGATGAAGTGAAGGGCACGACGAGCCGCGTCGTCATGGACTGGCGCGCTTCCCCGCGCGGCTCCGATCTGAAGCCCGCCGCCGTCGTCAAGGACGGCAAGGGCGGAAAGCCGGTCAAGCTGCAGCGCGGCGGCGATGCCCGCTACCTGCTGCCCGTCGAGGCCGTCATGTCGGTCGAACTCGGCGCCAAGGTGAAGGCCGGCGATGCGCTCGCGCGCGTGCCGACCGCTTCGGCCAAGACCGGCGACATCACCGGCGGTCTGCCACGCGTCGCCGAGCTGTTCGAGGCACGGCGCCCGAAGGACCACGCGATCATCGCGGAGATCTCGGGCACCGTCGAGTTCGGCAAGGACTACAAGAACAAGCAGCGCATCGGCATCAAGCCGGACGACGACTCGATCTCACCCGTCGAGTACCTGATCCCGCGCGGCAAGAGCCTGGCGGTCCAGAACGGCGATCGCATCGAGAAGGGCGACTTCGTCTATGACGGCCACCCCGCACCCCACGACATCCTTGCGATCAAGGGCGTCGAGGAGCTGGCGAAGTACCTGATCAAGGAGATCCAGGACGTCTACCGGCTGCAGGGCGTGACCATCAACGACAAGCACATCGAGGTGATCGTCCGGCAGATGCTGCAGAAGGTGGAGATCGAGGATATCGGCGACACCGAGTACCTGAAGGGCGAGCAGATCGACAAGGTCGATCTCGACGCGACCAACCTCGTGATCGAGAAGGCGGGCAAGCGGCCTGCCTCCGGCAAGCCTGTTCTGCTCGGCATCACCAAGGCCTCGCTGCAGACCAACTCGTTCATCTCGGCGGCCTCCTTCCAAGAGACGACGCGCGTGCTGACCGAGGCCGCGGTCAACGGCAAGGTCGACACCCTCGACGGGCTCAAGGAGAACGTCATCGTCGGCCGCCTGATCCCGGCCGGCACCGGCGGCATGCTGCGCGAGATCCGCCAGGTCGCCGCCAAGCGCGACGATCTTATCGCCAAGGAGAAGGCGAAATCCGACGGCGACCGCGTGATCGCCGGCCCCGGCGAGGGAGAGGCCGGCGCTCCCGTACGCCGCCGCCGCCGCGCCACCGAGGAAGCCGCGGAGTAGAGCTGCGGGGACTTGTCTCCTCGGACACGATCATCCAACGGCCGTCTCGCAAGGGGCGGCCGTCGGTGTCTTTGGGAGCCCGGAGCTTACTGAGTTTCCATTCGCGTTCGCGCACCCGGATGGCTGAAACGGGCCGTGGGCCAAGTGCTATCGCCTCAGATTCGGATTGCACCGCAGCCGGCACCCACCCGTCATTCCCGCGAAGGCGGGAACCCACGAGCATGTCCACAAGCGCGGCGCACGTCGAGGTTCATTGCGTCGTCCGAGTGGCTCATATGGCTTCGACCCGACGAAGCGCTCGTGGGTGCCCGCCTTTGCGAGCATGACGTTGGGGGGATTACCCCCATCTCGCCTTGCGCCAGCCCGCGCCGCCGGTCCATAAGCGCGGCGACGTGCTGCCCACCACCCGCGCGGCCTTCCACCGCCGAGCAAGAGGACCCGCCCATGACCACCTTCGCCCCCCGCGTTTTCTCCGGTATGCAGCCGACGGGCAGCCTGACGCTCGGCAACTATCTGGGCGCACTGGTCAACTGGGTGGCGATGCAGAAGACGCACGAGTGCATCTATTGCGTCGTCGACATGCATGCGATCACGGTGGCGCAGGATCCAGCCGAGCTGCGCCAGGCGATCAGACGAGCGGCCGCCGCCTACATCGCGGCCGGCATCGACCCCAAGACCAGCATCGTGTTCAACCAGAGTCAGGTCGCCGAGCACGCCGAGCTCGCCTGGGTGTTCAACTGCGTGGCGCGTCTTGGCTGGTTGAGCCGCATGACGCAGTTCAAGGAAAAGGCTGGCAAGGACCGCGAGAACGTGTCGCTCGGCCTGTTCGCCTATCCGGCGCTGATGGCGGCCGACATCCTGATCTACAAGGCCACGCACGTGCCGGTCGGCGAGGACCAGAAGCAGCATGTGGAGCTCGCGCGCGACATCGCGCAGAAGTTCAACAACGACTACAAGGCGTCGATCGCCGCGCGCGGATTTGGCGAGGCGTTCTTCCCGCAACCCGAGCCGATGATCCAGGGCCCGG
>JANOJW010000657.1:0-3342 GCA_031418955.1 Hyphomicrobiales bacterium
TCCTCGGGACAAGCCCGAGGATGACAACCGATAGGTTGTCGTCCAATCGCTTCGGGTACCAAGCGTGTCTTCGTGCGCCGTCTCCCTCACCCCATGATGAGCAGCGCGCCGAGGCCCGCGCCGCCGACGACGATGCGCCACCAGGCGAACGGCGCAAAGCCGTGGCGGGAGACGAAGTCGAGCAGGTAGCGCACCACGATCACGCCGACGACGAAGGCGGCGAAAAATCCGATCGCAATGGCCGTCGCCTGGCTCGTATCGATCGTTTTGTAGCTCTTCAACAGGTCGTAAGTGAACGCGCCGGCCATGGTCGGCATGGCGAGGAAGAACGAGAACTCGGCCGCCGCCCGCTTGCTCGTGCCAAGCAGCATGGCACCGACGATGGTCGCGCCCGAGCGCGACACGCCCGGCACCATCGCCAGGCACTGGAACAGGCCGATCTTCAAGGCTGTGAGTGGCGGCACGTCCATGACGTCGTCGTGCTTGGGCGATAAGTTCATGCGGTCGACGACCAGCAGGATCACCCCGCCGACGATCAGCGAGACGCACACCAGCATCGGGCTCTCGAGCAGCACCTCCTTGATGAGCTTGTGAAAGAAGGCGCCGACGATCGCCGCCGGCAGGAAGGCGAGCAGGATGGCCAGCACGAACCGCTGCGTGCGCCCGTCCCGCGGCAGATCGAGGAGGATGCGCCAGAGCTTGGCGAAATAGACCGAAAGGATCGCCAGGATGGCGCCGAGCTGGATCAGGATCTTGAAGGTGCCGCTGGATTTGAGCCCGAGGAACCGGTCGGCCAGCACCAGGTGGCCGGTGGAGGACACGGGAAGGAACTCGGTCAGGCCTTCGATCAGCCCGAGCAGGAGGACGTGCCAAGTGGACATGGGTGTGGGACCTCGTGCTGCCCGCGCCGGTCGGGCCAGCCGTGCGGCCCAAGCCCGACGAATCGAGCGCTTGAGATAGCAGATTTGCGGGCGGTGCGGCCGAAGTTCAAACCGTTGTTCGTTACTCGGCAGCTTCTGACGGAGACGTTCGCTCGCGAGCCTCGTCCCCGTACGACGTCGCCAGGCGCTCGGGTGGAGGTGCGCCGTAGAAGGTGGCGCGCTGGCGTGGCGTGCGGCCGGCGTCGCGGATCAGCTGCTCAAGGGAGGCGGGCGTCATCTCCTGGCCGAAGGCGGCACCGGCGGCGCGCGTGATCGACTCGTTCATAAGCGTGCCGCCAACGTCGTTGGCGCCAGATGCGAGGCATAGCGCCGCTCCTTCGGGGCCCAACTTAACCCACGACGCCTGGATATTGGTGATCAGCGGATCAAGCACGAGCCGCGCGACGGCATGCATCAGCACGCCCTCGCGGAAGGTTGGGCCCTTGCGCGACTGGCCGCGCAGGAAGATCGGGCTCTCCATGTGCACGAAGGCGAGCGGCACCAGCTCGGTGAAACCGCCGGTTTTCTCCTGCAGCGCGCGCACGCGCAGCAGATGTCGCGCCCAGTGGCGGGGATGGTCGATGTGGCCGAACATGATGGTGGCGGTGCTCTTGAGACCGACGCCGTGGGCTGCTTCCATCACCGCGAGCCATTGGTCGGTGGTGATCTTGTCGGGGCAGAGAACCTGGCGCACCTCGTCGTCGAGAATTTCAGCGGCCGTGCCGGGGAGGCTCGAGAGGCCGGCGGCTTTCAGGCGCGCGAGGTAGTCGCCGAGCGGAAGCTTCAGCGTGGTCGCGCCGTGCCACACCTCGAGCGGTGAGAAGGCGTGCACGTGGATGTCGGGCGCGCCGATCTTCACCGCTTCCGTGATGGCAAGGTAAGTGTCGCCGGTGTAGCGGGGTGCGATCCCGCCCTGCAGACAGACTTCGGTGGCGCCGCGGGCCCAGGCTTCGCGCGTGCGCGCGGCCACCTCCTCGAGATCGAGGTTGTAGGGCTTGTCGCGGTGGTCGGTCGACAGGCGGCCCTTCGAGAAGGCGCAGAACTTGCAGCCGTAGGTGCAGATGTTGGTGTAGTTGATGTTGCGGTTGACGACGTAGGTGACGATGTCGCCGTTGCGCGCGCGGCGCAGGTCGTCGGCGGCGCGGCAGATGGCGGAGAAGTCGTCGCCGCGGGCCGCAAACAGCTCGACGATGTCGGGCTCGTTCGGCGTGATGCTGCGCTGCGCACGATCGAGGATCGAGGCGATGGACGTTGTGCGCGCGGGGCGGCGGGTGCGGATGAGCGTTGCGTCGCGCGCGGGCGGGTCGATCGTCGCGTTGCCCGGAGCCCAGGTGTCCTCGCGCGCACGCCCGACGGCATCGAGGATGTGCAGCAGCGGCGTGCGCAGCGGCTTCGACGTCCAGCGCTCGGCCTCGAGTGCAAAGGCTGGATAGAGCGCGGTGCGTTCGGCGAGCGTGCGGCCGGCGGCTTCGGTCGCTTCCGAGAGCTGGTCGAGTTGCGGCCAAGGGCGTTCCGGGTTGACGTGGTCGGGCGTCACGGGCGAGACGCCACCCCAGTCGTTGATGCCGGCGCGCACGAGGCGGCCGAGCGCGTCGGCATCCTGCAGGTTCGGCGGGGCCTGGATGTTCATCGCAGCACCCAGGGTCAGGCGCGCGGCGGCAATGGTCCACAGGTGCTCGTCGAGCGAGGGCTCGGGCGCGGCGGCCATCTTCGTGTCGGGCTTGGCGCGGAAGTTCTGGATGATGACTTCCTGGATGTGGCCGTGGCGCTGGTGCAGTGCGCGGATGGCAAGCAGCGCGTCGATGCGTTCGGCGCGCGTCTCGCCGATGCCGATCAGGATGCCGGTGGTGAACGGCACTTTCGCACGGCCTGCGGCGTCCAGCGTTGCGAGCCGCACCGCGGGGTCCTTGTCGGGCGAGCCGTAGTGCGGGCCGCCCTTCTCGGAGAGGCGCTGAGAGGCCGTCTCCAGCATGATGCCTTGCGAGATGGAGACGTTGCGCAGCCGTGCGAGCCACACCTCGTCCATGATGCCGGGATTGAGATGCGGCAGCAGGCCGGTTTCCTTCAGCACCAGCGCGGCCATCGCCTCGAGGTAAGCGAGCGTCGAGCCGTACCCGAGCTCTGCCAGCGCCTCGCGGGCGGCGGCATAGCGCAGCTCCGGCTTGTCGCCGAGCGTGAACAGGGCTTCTTTGCAGCCCGCAGCCTTACCGGCGCGCGCAATCGCCAGGACTTCGTCGGGCGACAGATAGGCGGACTTCAACTCGCGCGGGGCGTGCGCGAAGGTGCAGTAGTGGCAGACGTCCCGGCACAGCTGCGTGAGGGGGATGAAGACTTTTCGCGAATAGGAGACCAGGTCCCCGTGGCCCGCGTCGCGCAACGCCGTTGCCGTGGCCAGAAGACGCGGAAGGTCGCTGGACGCAGC
>JANOJW010000658.1:0-10974 GCA_031418955.1 Hyphomicrobiales bacterium
CCGGCCCCGATGCCGCGCGGCCGGGCGTCGATCAGATCGCGCAGGGCATGGGCGGCCTGATGTCGATCACCGGCATCCCGGGACAGGGTCCGGTCCGCGTCGGCATTCCCATTGCCGACCTCACCTCCGGCCTGCTGCTGGCGCAGGCGATGATCCTGGCACTGTACGAGCGGGAGAAGTCCGGCAAGGGCCAATGGGTGCATACCTCGCTGATCGAGGCGCAGATCTTCATGCTCGACTTCCAGGCCGCGCGCTGGCTGATCGCGGGCGAGGTGCCAATGCAGGCCGGCAACGATCATCCGACCGGCATCCCGACCGGCGTGTTCCAGACCTCGGACGGCCACATCAACATCGCGGCCTCCGGCGACAACCTCTATGTGCGCTGCTGCGAGGCGCTCGGCGTGCCGGAGCTGATCAAGCATCCGGACTACGCGACGGGCGCCAACCGCTCGAAGAACCGCAAGGTGCTGAACGGGCTGCTCGCCGAGCGCACCAAGACCAACACCAGCGCGCACTGGATCGCGGGGCTGAACAAGGCCGGCGTGCCGTGCGGGCCGATCAACAACATCCAGCAGACCTTCGAGGAGCCGCAGGTCAAGCATTTAGGGATCGCCCGGCGGGTGCGGCACCGCAAGCTCGGCGAGATCCGCGTCGTCGGCCAGCCGATCAACCTGTCACGCTATCCCCAGCCCGAGGAGTTGAAGCCGACGCCGGACCTGGGCGAGCACAACGAGACGATCCTCAAGGACCTCGGCTTCGACGCCCGCGCGATCGCCGGCCTGAAGGAGCGCAAGGTGATCTGACGGCGTGGCTGCTGACTTGTCCTGTGGTAGCCAATGTATTACATTGTCGACATGAAAAGTCTTACAGTAAGACTTCCCGAGGATCTGGTCGCTGATATCGAGCACGAGTCTCGCCGCCGGCAAGTCTCGAAATCGGATGTCGTCCGCGAGCGTCTGGAGCGGAACCGGGATTTGGCGACGGTCCCTGACGCGATCCTCGACCTCGCCGATGTCATTGGCTGTGATCAAGACCCGCCATCGGACGTGACTGCACGTAAAAAGCATTATCTGCGGACATTGAGATATGGCCGCAAGCGTCATCGTTGATGCGGGATTTCTGGTGGCGCTGCTCAAGGCCCGTGATGGCCATCACACCTGGGCCGTCGAGGAAGCAGTACGGCATGCGCGTCCGTGGCTGACCTGCGAGGCGTCGCCGCATTCCCCAGCTGAGCAAGATCAGCGGCCGCGTTCGATGAGTTGGCGATTTGCATGGGTGAAATCGTCAGCTTGGACGGGCGGTACCCCCGGAATTGAAAAACGGGGGTGACTGGCATCGTCGACTGCTCGTCGGCGACAGCCATGATAACGCAAACATTCATTGGCTCGGACGCGCAAACCTGCGGAGGCCGCGTTTCACGACCACTTCGGCGACCACTTCGCTGGCCGCTTCTCGGCAAAGGAGGCCAGGCCCTCGGCGGCGTCCGGCGACTGGCGGGCGAGCGCATGGCTGACCGTCAGGCCGTCGAGCTTCGCCTTGTCCATGCCGCCCCAGGCGCTCTCCAGAATGTACTGCTTGGTCTTGGCAATCGCGGCCGGGCTGTTCTCGAGGATCTGGGCGACGATCTCCTCGCCACGCTCAGCCAGCCGCGGCAAGGCGACGACCTCGTGCACGAGGCCGATGCGGGCCGCCTCCAGCGCATCGAACCGCTCCCCGGTCAGCGCGTAGCGGCGCACTTGGCGCACAGAGATCGCGTCGTTCAGCTGCGGGATGATGATCGAGGGGTGCAGCCCCCAGCGCACCTCGGCGATCGAGAACAACGCATTGTCGGCGGCCAGCACCACGTCGCAGGCGGCAACGACCCCGGTGCCGCCGCCAAAGCAGCCGCCCTGCACCAGCGCCACCACAGGCACGGGAAGATGGTTCAGGCGGTCGACGACCTCGGCAGTTTTGGCGGACGCGACGAGGTTCTCGGCCGGGCTCAGGGTGCGGACGTGATTGATCCAGGTGAGATCGGCGCCAGCCTGGAAATGGCGGCCGTTGCCCTTGAGCACCACGACCCGCAGGTGCGCCTCCTGACCCAGGCTGGCCATGGCGGCGAGCACCCCGTCCAGCAGGTCGCCGTTGTAGGCGTTGTTCACCGCCGGCCGGTTGAGCGTCACGGTGGCGACGCCGCGCGCATCGATGTCGTGGAGGACAGGCGATTCGCTCATAAGGGCTCCTCGAGGCTGGGATCAGTGTAGCATATGCGCCATATCGTCATCGCCCAAGCGATGCGATTGAGCCACATGACCTTCAACTCACAACGAGGTGATCGGCGACTGTTTGGATCAACCGCCCGAATAAGCTATACGAGACGCGACACATCGTGCAGTCCCCCGTCGATGCCGCAAATTCGCCCCATCGAAGCGAAAGCGTGGCCGGGTGAGCGACAATTGCACCGATCCCGCCATGCGGGGTAGCGCCTAGGCGAGTGACCGGATGACAGACAGCGACCCGAAATCGAGGCAGGACCACCGGGCGCGTCACGCAGCGATGAGCCGGCGGCGCGCTGTTGCGGGGCTGCTCTCGGCTCCGATGCTGCCGTTGCTCGGCGCACCGGCGGGCGCCCAATGTAGTTGGCTCGAGAGTGTGTTCGGCGCGCCATGCCAACCCGCTGCCCACCACCGTGACGACAAGCGCGGCCAGCGCGAGCAGCAGCCACAGAACGACTTGCGCACCGACAACGTACCGATGCGCAGCGAGGTGATGCTGCAGGCGCTGGATGCCGCGATCCAGCGCTATTCCCAGGTCGCCCAGCGTGGCGGCTGGCAGCCGATCACCGGCAGCCGCATGATCCGCCCCGGCGACGACGACGAACGGGTGCCGTTGGTGCGCCGCCGGCTTGCTGCCACCGGCGATCTCGCGCGCACGCCCACGGGCTATGAGACCTTCTCCTTCGATGGTGAGCTTGAGGTTGCCGTGCGACGCTTCCAGGAGCGCCACGGTCTGCGACCCACGGGCCGCGTCGACCGCCCGACACTGGCTGCGCTCAATGTGCCAGCCCAGGTGCGCGTCGCCCAGCTGAAGCAGAACTACAAGCGGCTCGAGGAATTGATGGGCCAGCGCATCGAGGATCGCTTCATCCTCGTCAACGTCCCGGGCTTCCAGCTCGAGGCGGTCTCGAACGGCACCGTCGAAAAGCGCCACCGCGTGATCGCGGGCAAGCCCGAGCGCCAGACGCCGGTGGTCAAGGCCAATATCCGCGCGCTCAACTTCTTCCCGTTCTGGCGGGTGCCCGACAGCGTCGCCACGCTCGATCTGATCCCTAAGCTGCAGAAAGAGCCCGAGTACCTGCAGAAGGAGCAGATCCGGGTGCTGCGCGACAACTTCAACGGCCAGGAGCTCGACGCCAGCCAGATCGACTGGCGGCAGGCCGATGCGACGCGCATCAAGTTTCGCCAGGACCCGGGTCCGCAGAACGCGCTGGGCCTCGTTCGCATCGACATGCCCAACGAGCACGGCGTCTACATGCACGACACGCCGATGAAGCCGCTGTTCGGCCAGGCCGCGCGCGCGTTCAGCGCGGGATGCGTGCGCGTGCAGGATCCCTTCGACCTCGCCGCCTGGATCGCGCGCGAGGAGCCCGGCATGGATCGTCGCCGCATCGATGAGATCCTCGCTTCGGGAACGGCGGCCGACATCACCCTGCAACGGCAGATCCCGGTGTACTTCACCTACATTACCGCCTGGGCCGAGCCCTCGACCGGCCAAGTCGTGTTCCGGCCCGATATCTACGGTCGCGATGGACTGCGGGAACTCTCCGGCGACCGCGAGCGCGATCCGGATGCCCCGGCGATACCGACGCAGGGCCTGGCGCCCTGACACGCCTTTCCTGCCGCCTCCGGATGCCCACAAGCATCCGGCGCGTGAATGCGGAATCCTAGCCCTTCTGGCGCACGAAGCTGCCAGGTGCGTCCTCGATCGCGCCGAGCTTGGCTCCGGGCGTGCGCGCCGACACCATGCTGCCCGAATGGCTGCTCAGCCACTTGGCCCAGTGCGGCCACCACGAGCCCGCAGTCTCGAGCGCGCCCTCGAGCCACTCCTCGTAGGTCTCGACGCGGCTCTTGTTGGTCCAGAACTGGTACTTGTCCTTCTTGCCCTCGGGCGCGGGCGGATTGATCACTCCGGCGATGTGGCCCGAGCCGCCGAGCACGTACTCGATGGGGCCGCCGAACAGCCGCGAGCCCAGGAACACCGACTTTGCCGGCGCGATGTGGTCCTCTTTGGCGGCAAGCTCGTAGATCGGCACGCGCACCTTCTTCAAGTCGAGGCGCGTGCCGCCGATCGTCATCTGCCCTTTGGCGAGCTTGTTCTCGAGGTAGAACTCGCGCAGGTAGAAGTTGTGGTTCGCCGCCGGCATCCGCGTCGAATCCTGGTTCCAGAACAGCAGGTCGAACGGGAACGGCTTCTTGCCGAGCAGGTAGTTGTTGACGATGTAGGGCCAGATCAGGTCGCGCGGCCGCAGCATGTTGAACACCGTCGCCATGCGCGAGCCGTCCAGATAGCCCTTCTCGGCCATCATCTCCTCGAGCGCCTTCAGCTGCGCGTCGTCGATGAACAGCAGCAGGTCGCCGGCATTGGTGAAATCCTTTTGCGCAGCAAAGAACGTCGCCGACGCGAACGGGTCGTGCCCCTTGGCCGCGTTGAGCGCCATGGTCGAGGCCAGCAGCGTGCCGCCGACGCAATAGCCGATGACGTTGGTCTGCTTGGCGCCGGTCTCGCGCAGCACGGCGTCGGTCGCCGCCAGCACGCCCTCCTTCATGTAGGCCTCGAACGATTTGTGCGAGAGCCGCTCGTCTGGGTTCACCCACGAGATCACGAACACCGAGAAGCCCTGCGCCACCGCCCATTTGATGAAGGATTTCGGGGCGGTCAGGTCGAGGATGTAGAACTTGTTGATCCACGGCGGCACGATCAGCAGCGGCGTCGCGTAGACCTTGTCGGTCGTCGGCGTGTACTGAATCAGCTGCAGGATATCGTTCTGGAAAATCACCTTGCCGGGCGTCACCGCGAGATTGCGGCCGACCTCGAAGGCTGTCGTATCGGTCTGGCTGATCTTCAGGAGATCGCCCGACTTCGCCATGTCGGCGAGCAGGTTCTCGACCCCCTTGACGAGGTTGGCGCCGTTCGACTGCATCGTCTCGCGGAACACCTCGGGGTTGGTCGCGGGGAAGTTCGACGGCGACACCGCGCTCGCCACCTGGCGGAAATAGTATTCGGCCCGCTGTTTGGTGCGGTCGTCGAGGCCCTTGGTGTCGGCGAGCACCTTCTCGGCCCACTGCGTGGTGACGAGGTACGATTGCTTCCAGAAGTCGAAGTAGGCGTTGTTTGACCAGTCCGGATCGCGAAAGCGGCCATCGCCGGACTCGGGCTCGGCGACGGGCCGCGCATCCTGGCCCATCATGCGCTGCACCGTGCCGTTCCACACGTCCATGTAGCCGCGCACGAGATCGCTCTGGACTTCGAGCGTGCGCGACGGTTCCGCCATCCACTGGCGCGCCACCTCGGCCATTACCTTGCTCGCCTCGGTCATCTCGGTCGACGCGCTGTAGGACCCGCCCTTGGCGTCGGGACGATTCATCAGGCCGGCCATGGCTTTGCCGCCTTCCTCCATCAGGAGGAGCATGTTGCGCACGAACTCCTCGGGGTTCGACACGCGATAGGCGGACCAGTCGATCTCGGCGGGAGTTTTGGGCGGATTGGGCTTCTGCATGGGGGGGGCGCTCAGCGGCAAGATCGCAATGCACGAACGCGGCAGCGAGCCTGAGGTGCGACGGAAACGCGCCGCCCGACACGTCGTAGACGAAGGGTTCGCCGCCACTTTTCCACTTGTAACCAGGGCCGGTGATCCTGACAATCGGAAGATCGGCACCGAATCGATTACAATCCCTGAATAATCTGGTCCTGATGGAACTGCAAACTGGAACCTCTTTGAGAGCCTCGCGTCACAGATTGATGCTCTGGGTTTGGCTGGTGTGCGCACCGGCGCTCTCTGGCTGTGGGATGAAGGTCGACGCGCCGGCTTTGCCCCCGGTGAAGAGCGACCACACGTTCCTGACCAAGGAGCAGCAGGCGAAGGCCATGGCCGATCTCGCCGCCAAGAAGGACGCCGAGACGACAGAGTCGCTCCGCCGCATCGAGCAGACGAAGAAGTAGGCCGCCAAGGGCTTTGACTGGTCGGGGCCTCGCGCGTAAACACGGAATCGTTTGTGCTGTCGCCTCAAGCTGCAAGGTCTCGCCCGTGATCGAGGACTTCCACCGGATCAAGCGCCTGCCTCCCTACGTCTTCGCCGAGGTCAACCGGCTCAAGGCGCAGGCACGGGCCAACGGCGCCGATATCATCGACCTCGGCATGGGAAACCCGGATCTGGCGGTCCCCCAGCACATCCTCGACAAGATGACCGAGACGGTGGGTAAGCCGCGCACCGACCGCTATTCGGCCTCGAAGGGCATTCCCGGGCTGCTCAAGGCGCAGGCCGGCTACTACGGCCGCCGCTTCGGGGTGAAGCTGAAACCGGAGACCCAGGTGGTGGCCACGCTCGGCTCCAAGGAAGGTTTCGCCAACATGGCGCAGGCCATCACCGCGCCGGGCGACGTGGTGCTGGTGCCGGACCCGAGCTATCCCATTCACGCCTTCGGGTTCCTGATGGCCGGCGGCGTCATTCGCTCTGTGCCCGCCGACCCCACGCCTGACTATTTCCGCGCACTCGAGCGGGCGATGATCCACTCGATCCCCAAGCCGATCGCGGTGGTCGTATGCTATCCCGCGAACCCGACATCGAGCACGGCGAGCCTCGATTTCTATCGCGACCTCGTGCAGTTCGCGAAGAAGCACAACATCATCATCCTGTCCGACCTCGCCTATGCCGAGGTCTACTTCGACGACGCCGACCCGCCGCCCTCGGTGCTGCAAGTGCCGGGCGCCATGGACGTGACGGTCGAGTTCACCTCGATGTCGAAGACGTTCTCGATGGCCGGCTGGCGCATGGGCTTTGCGGTCGGCAACGAGCGGCTGCTGTCGGCTCTCGCCCGCGTCAAGAGCTACCTCGACTACGGCGCCTACACGCCGATCCAGGTCGCCGCTGCCGCGGCCCTGAACGGCCCCGACGACTGCATCAAAGAGATGCGTCAGACCTACAAGCGCCGCCGCGACGTGCTCGTCGACAGCTTCGGCAATGCGGGCTGGAAGTTCTCGGGGCCCACCGCCTCGATGTTCGCCTGGGTGCCGGTGCCGGAACCCTTCGCAGCGGTCGGCGCACTCGAGTTCTCCAAGCTGCTGGTCGAGAAGGCGCACGTCGCCGTCGCGCCCGGCATCGGCTTTGGCGAGCACGGCGAGGGCTACGTGCGCATCGCGCTGGTCGAGAACGAGCAGCGCATCCGCCAGGCCGCAAGATCGATCAAGAAGTTCCTGGCGCAGGGGCCGGGCGCCTCGCTGCACAACGTCATCCCCATCGCGAAGACGGCGTGAGGTGGGCCGTAGGGCGCAAAAGCGCCGTCGCGTATTGCGCCGGAGCTGGGCGGAACGAGGTTGAGTTCCATGACTGTTTTCCTGCAGAAGCACCACGAAGACCTGCTCCGCGACGAGGTCGCATCGGGCCGGTTCACGTCAGTTGACGAGGCACTTGCATTCGCGCTCGACCACTTTCTGCCGGGCGATGTCGACGACCTTTCGTGGCTGCGCGATGACCTCGATGCGGCGCGCGCGAGTGTCGCATCGGGCACGCAAGGGTCGATCACCGACTATCGCGCCAAGCTACAGGAGCGGCTTCGCAAGCCGGGCGGCGCGTGACCGAGCGGATCGTCCTCGATCAGGCAGCCAGCGACATCGATCGCATTTTGGATTTTCTGGAGCGAGAAGCCGGCAGCAGAACTGCCTTGAGATATGGCCGTCTGTTCGACCGTCAGCTTGGCCTGATCGAGGAGTATCCGGGGCTTGGGGCGCCACGTCCGGAGCTTGGAGAATTGGCTCGCAGTGCTGTGGTTTCTCCGTACTTGATCATAAATGATTACGACCGATCTCGGGATGTGGTTGTTATCTTGCGGGTCGTGCACGGGAGACGCAACATTGATCTTGATCTCGAAGCGCGCGCATCGCGCTCGTCGAGAACGAGCAGCGTACGGCGCAATCCCGTCGACATGCAGCGCCGCCCCCCACTTCTCCCTCGCACGCCCGCCCGAAACCATGCATAACGGCGCCCGGAACACACGGTCAGCAGCAGCACCCTCAGCCGGCGCGACGACACCCATGAGCGAACCCCTGAACATCGGCATTGCGGGCCTCGGCACGGTCGGGGCCGGCCTGCTCTCCCTGCTCGAGACCCACGGCCCCCGGCTTGCCGACAGCCTCGGCCGCGAGATCCGCATCACCGGCGTCTGCGCGCGTGACCGCAAGCGGGGCCGCGGCGTCGATCTTGGCCAGTTCAAGTGGTTCGACGATGCGACGAAGCTCGCCGTCGACCCTTCGATCGACGTGTTCGTCGAGCTGATCGGCGGCGACGAGGGCATCGCCCGCAAGTCTGTCGAGGCGGCGCTGGGGGCAAAGAAGCACGTCGTCACGGCGAACAAGTCGCTGCTGGCCAAGCACGGCGTGGAACTGGCCCGGCTCGCCGAGAAGAACCGCGTCGCGCTCAACTTCGAGGCGGCGGTGGCGGGTGGCATCCCGGTGATCAAGACGCTGCGTGAATCGCTGGCCGGCAACGGCGTGCGCCGCGTCTACGGTATCCTGAACGGCACCTGCAACTTCATCCTGACCAAGATGCAGGAGGAGGGGCGCCCCTTCGACGACGTGCTGAAGGAAGCGCAGGCGAAGGGCTACGCCGAGGCCGATCCGACCTTCGACATCGGCGGCTTCGATACCGCCCACAAGCTCACGCTTCTCACCAGCCTCGCCTTTGGCACCAAGGTCGCCTTCGACGAGATCCACATCGAGGGCATCCAGACCATCACCAAGGCCGACATCGAGGCGGCCGACGATCTGGGCTATCGCATCAAGCTGCTCGGCGTCGCCATGCTGACCGAGAGCGGCATCGAGCAGCGCGTGCACCCGGCCATGGTGCCAAAGCATGCGGCGATCGCTCAGGTCTCGAACGTGACGAACGCCGTGGCGATCGATGCGGACTACGTCGGCAACCTGCTGCTGGTCGGCCCTGGCGCCGGCGCCAAGGCGACCGCGTCGTCGGTCGCCTCCGACATCGTCGATATTGCGCGCGGCAACCAGCTGCCTCCGTTCGGCGTGCCGGCGGCTAAGCTCAAGACCTACAAGCGTGCGAAGCTCGGCCAGCACCAGGGCGCCTACTACATCCGTCTCGTGGTGCAGGATCGCCCCGGCGTGATGGCCTCGATCTCGCGGCGCATGGCCGACCGCGACGTCTCGCTCGAGAGCGTCGTGCAGCGCCGACCGAAGGCCTCGCTGCCCGGCATCGACGCGCGGCCGCAGCCGGGCACGCCGACGGCGGTCGTGATCATCACGCACGAGACCACCGAGGAAGCGATCCGCAAGGCGCTCGATGCCATCGAGACGGACGGTAAGGTTGCCGAGAAGCCGCAGATGATCCGGATCGAGAAGTTGTGAAACAATGTCCCCTCTCCCCATGCTCTGCTCTTGCATGGGGAGAGGGTTAGGGTGAGGGGTGGCCGCTTGCTCGAGCGGAGTGTGTTGCCGCCCCTCACGTCGTGTCGCAGACGCGCTTACAGCACGATCCCTCTCCCCGTTGAAGTGAAGACAACGGAGAGAGGGAGCAGACGGAGGAACCGATGGCAGCTGACAAATCCAAGGGCGGGCTCGACCGCGTGCTGGTGCTCGAGGTGGCGCGCGTGACCGAGGTGGCGGCCATCGCGGCTGCCCGCTGGCGCGGCAAGGGCTCCAACAAGTCAGCCGACAAGGCCGCGGTCGACGCCATGCGCAAGGAGCTCGGCCGCGTCGCCATCCGCGGAATCGTGGTGATTGGCGAGGGTGAGATGGACGAGGCGCCGATGCTCTACATCGGCGAGAAGGTCGGCACCGGCGAGGGGCCAGAGGTCGACATCGCCGTCGATCCGCTCGAGGGCACCACGATCTGCGCCAAGGACATGCCCAACGCGCTCGCCGTGATCGCCATCTCCGAGAAGGGCGGTCTGCTCAACGCGCCCGACATGTACATGGACAAGATCGCGATCGGGCCTGGATACCCGGACGGCATCATCGATCTCGATCGCCCGGTCGAGCAGGTGCTGCGCGACCTTGCCGCCGCCAAGAAGGCCCCGGTCAGCGAGATCACCGCCTGCATCCTCGACCGGCCGCGGCATCAGGATCTGATCGACCAGTGCCGCAAAGTCGGGGCCGCGGTCCGGCTGATCCCCGATGGCGACATCGCGGGCGTGATCTGGACGACGAATGCCAGGCAGACCGGCATCGACATTTACCTGGGCTCGGGCGGTGCGCCCGAAGGCGTGTTGGCGGCGGCAGCCCTGCGCTGCATCGGCGGCCAGATGCAGGGGCGACTCTCGCCCGAGCGACACGACGCCAAGGAGCGGCCCGAACTCGTCGCGCGGGCGGCCAAGATGGGCATCAAGGACATCAAGAAGAAGTATTCCATGGCCGAGATGGCCTGCGACGACGTCATCTTCGCAGCGACCGGCGTCACCGACGGCTCGCTCTTGTCGGGTGTTCACTTCAACGGCGAGTTCGCCGAGACCGAGTCGGTGGTCATGCGCTCCAAGACCGGCACCGTGCGGCGCATCAAGACCATGTTCCGCGGCATCGGCACCAAGCCCATCGTCTGATGAGGTATTCTTCCGCCCTCAACCACCTCGCAACCCGGTGATGGGCAAAGTCGCTCAGGGTGTGCATGATTACTCCGGCCACTTGTTCGGTCGAGTGGTGAGCGCGAGGGTTGGCGTCGGTGTCCTATGTCTGGCTGATCGTGGCGTTCGTGGGCGGGCTGGCGATCGCGC
>JANOJW010000659.1:0-3590 GCA_031418955.1 Hyphomicrobiales bacterium
GCAGCGGCGCGGTCATCAGGAAGGTCGCGCCGAACACCAAGGCGAACAGGGCGACGTTGAATGTCGTCGGGGAAACGAGCACCAGCGTGAAAATCGCGACCCGCAGTACGAAGGAAATCGCGGTGACCGCAACCGGACCGATCCGCTCGCTGGCCCAGCCGGCCCACAGCACGCCCGCGACCATCATCAGGCCCATCGCCGCCAGCAGATTGCCCGCGAACGTCGCGCTGGCCCCGCTGTCCTGCGCGAACGCGACCACATGCGTCGCGACGAAAAAGTCCTGCAGGCCGCATAGGCTATAAACCGCCAGCAGCAGCCAGAACTGCCGCGTGCGCGCCGCTTCCCGGATCGAGAGGCCAGGCACCGCCGCTGCAGCGGTTGCCAGCGTGTTCGCCGCGCGTGCGCGCTCAGCCTTGGCGATCACGCTCCACACCACCGGCGCCAGCAAAACGAACAGCAGGCCCAGAGCGACGTAGATCGCGCGCCACCCCAACGCCTCGAGCGCAGGCGTCAGCGCGGCCATCAGCACGAGCTGGCCGAGGCCGTTGCCAGCGATGGCGACCGAACTCGCGAGGCTGGCGCGCTCGGGCGCGAACCGCTGAATCATCACCCCGACCGGGATCAGCGACGCGAGGCCGCTGCCGATCCCGAACACGACGCCATAGAGCGCAACGACCTGCCACGCCGCACCGATCGTCGACATCAGTCCCATGCCGACGCCGGCGGCGAGCAGCCCGATCCCCAGCACCGCCTTGAGATCGATCCGGTCGGCGAGGCGTCCGGCGATGAACATGGATACGGCCGACACCGCCTGGAACACAGCGACCGACAGACCGATCAGGGAACGGCCGCCCGCAAGCTCCGCTTCCATGGGCTTCAACGTGAGGCCGATGGCAAAGCGCGCGCCGCCACCGACGAACAGCACCGCCGTGCCGATCAGCACGACGAGCATCGCCAGACGCGCGGTCTCTGATCGCTGGCCCGGCGTCACGCCGTCGTCAGCTCGCGGCCGAGCAATCGCAGATACCATTCGCCGTCGCCGAAGGTGGTCTCGTCGACGGTCAGCCGCTTATAGTAGTGGCCGATCGCCAGTTCGTCGGTCATGCCCATGCCGCCGTGCAACTGGACGGCCTGCCCGCCGACGAAGCGGGCGCACTGCGCGGTCTTGACCTTGGCGATCCACACCGAGCGTTGCGCGTCGGCCGCGCCCTCGTCCATGGCCTGGAGCGCTGCGTGCACGGTCGAGCGCGCCTCTTCCGTCGAGACGCTCATGTCGACAAGCCGGTGCTGCAGCACCTGGAACTTCGACAACGGCTGGCCGAACTGTTGGCGCGTCTTCAGGTAATCGACGGTCTGCTGCGTCACCGAGGCCATCGCGCCGACGGCATCCGCACAAGCCCCGATCACCGCCCGGTCGATCAGCGTGTCGATCAGCGGCATCTGGTCCTTGTCGCCATCGCCCAGACGCGTTCCCGCGCCGAGCTTGACGCCGGTGAATTTCATTGCCGCACCCAGCCGCCCGTCGATCGACGGCGCCACATTGAGCGCGACGCCGTCGGTCTTGCGCGGCACCAGGAACAGACCAACCGGGCCCGTGGCGCTGCCGAGGCGCGCGGAAACCAGCAGCGTGTCGGCAGCGTTGGCATGCAGCGCGAAGGTCTTCTCGCCGTCGAGCACGAAGCTGGCGCCGTCCTTGCGGGCGATCGCCTGCACGAAGTCACGCGCGTAACCCGAGCCCGGTTCCAGATGGCAGAAGGCGATGGTGAGCTTGCCCGCGGCGATTTCGCCCAAGAGCTTGTGCTGCGCGGGCGTGCCGGCTGCCTCGATGGCCGCAGCACCGACCACCACGGTGCCCAGCAGCGGCTCGAGCACCAGGTAGCGCCCGCCCCCCGCCATGACGATGCCAAGCTCGGTCATGCCGCCGGCGGCCCCGCCCGCGCTTTCGGGCAGCGCCACACCGAGCCAGCCCATCTCGGCGTACTTCGCCCAGGCGTCGCGGCTGTAGCCGTCGTCGTTGCCCTTTTTGGTCAGCCGGCGCCACGTCTCGAAGCTGTACGTCTCGCCCAGGAATTCCGTGAGGCTGTCGTTGAGAAGCTGGCGCTCCTCGGAGGAAAAGGATGGCATGCGGCGCTCCCGGCCCTGGCGTTTTCAGTCGGTGGCGATCTTAGGCGCGGAGCTTCGGGCCCTGCAATGGGCATGGCTCACCTATCACCGCGATCCGTGGCATGTCGGGTTACGCAGGGACGTCGATCCGTTCCGGGCCGAGGCGCCTTGGCCTGCTAACCCAACCTACGGCATGACCACAACGCGGCCGACGATTTTGCCCGTGCGCAGCGCATCGAGCACGGCATTGGCCTCCGACAAGGGTCTCGTCGCCACGGGCTGCGGCGGCACCGTCCCGGCGGTCGCCAGCGCCATCATCTCGCGCATGTCGTCGAGCGTGCCGACGTAGGAGCCCATGATCGTCGCATTCTTCAACGGGATCATCGGCACGGAGAGTTGGGCGGCGCCTCCGAACAGGCCGACCACGATGAGGCGCCCGCCCTTGCGGATCGCATTGAAGCCGAACGTGAACGAGGCCGCCGCACCGACGAAATCGATCGCCGCCGTGACGCCGCCGCCCGTCGATTTCATCAGATTGCGCACCGCGTCCGCGTTGGCGGGGTCGATGGTATCCTTGGCCCCCGCAGCCTTGGCGGCCGCCCACTTGGATTGATCAATGTCGGCGACGATGGGCTTGACGCCGGTCACCGCTTCCGCCATGCGCACGCCCGAGAGCCCGACGCCGCCCGCACCGATGATCAGCAGCTCGCCGCCCCCCGCGCGAAGCGTCTCCTTGGCCTTCTTCAGCGCACCAAAGGCCGTCAGCCCGGAGCACGCGTAGATGCAGGCCTGTGCGTCGTCGAGCGGGGCGAACCCGAACAGATACCTCGGGTCCGGCGCCACCGCGTGCGTGGCGAACCCACCGTCGGCGTTGACGCCCATGGCGCGGGGTGAGTTGCACAGATGCTCGTCGCCCGACGCGCAGATCGGGCACGTGTGACAGCCGATCCAAGGGTAGATCACGCGCCGGTCGCCGACTTTGGCCTCGCTTGGCCTGACGTCGGGGCCGACCGCCACCACCTCGCCGACGATCTCGTGGCCGAGCGTGCGCGGCGGGGCGATCGAGCGCGTCAGGTCGACCTTGCGCCCGCCGCCCAGATCGAAATAGCCGTCGGCCAGATGCACGTCGGAGTGGCACACGCCGCACCCCGTTACGCGCAGTACCACCTCGCGGCCCTTCGGGGCGGGCGTCGGGTCGCTCATCCGCTCGAGCGGAGCGCCGAACTTGGTCACGCGGTAGCTGTCCATGGGGCCTCTGGGCAGTGGGTGTGTTGATAAGGATCGGTGGCAACGTCTCACGATCGGCCGCCAGGGTCAAAACGAAGGTGGGGGCGCACGTTGTGCCCGAGCAGCTTCGGACGATCCACAGTTTACCGGTTGTCATCCTCGGGCTTGTCCCGAGGACCCATTTCACAGCTTGCTCAAAACGTGTGATGTGAGAGCAATGCAGACAGCATGTGCCGAGGAATCGGGATGGCTCGGCGCTC
>JANOJW010000660.1:0-7662 GCA_031418955.1 Hyphomicrobiales bacterium
CGGTGCCTCCGATGACGCGGATGCGCACGCCGTTCTGGTGCAGTTCGGCCAGATCGCGCCGGATGAAGCGTTTCATGAGGCCCATCAGGTCGTCGATCTCGGTCGCCGGCCGCGACCAGTTCTCCGACGAGAAGCTGAACAGCGTCAGGTAGGGAATGTGCAGCTGCATCGCCGCCTTGACCACCCGGCGCACGGCCTCGACGCCCTGGCGATGGCCCTCCGCCCGCGGCAGCCCCCGGGACGCAGCCCAGCGCCCGTTGCCATCCATGATGATCGCGACGTGCCGCGGCGAAACGGTAGCGTCATGCAACGGCGATGGCGGCTGGATGGGTTGGGTCACGAGAGGTCAGGAGCCCCCGAAGTCGTCGACAAACGCGCTCGTTGGCGATGGCTCCCGGCGTCGGCCACGCGCCTCGGGCTGCTCATACCTGCTTGATCTCGGCTTCCTTGGTAGTGAGGAGCTGATCGATCTCCTTGATCAGCTTGTCGGTCAGCTCCTGCACCTTGGTCGTGTTCTTGCGGTGGTCGTCTTCGGTCATCTTGCCGTCTTTCTCGAGCTTCTTGAGAAGGTCCATGCCTTCGCGCCGGACGTTGCGGACGCCGACGCGACCGTTCTCGGCGTACTTGTGGGCGAGCTTGGCGAGCTCGGCGCGGCGATCCGCGTTGAGCGAGGGGATCGGCAGGCGGATCAGCGTGCCGTCGATCACCGGGTTGAGCCCGAGGTTGGCCTCCCGGATCGCCGACTCCACGGCCTTGACCTGGCTCTTGTCCCAGACCGTGACCGAGATCGTCTTGGCGTCCGGCACCGACACCGTCGCCACCTGATTGAGCGGCATCTTGGCGCCATACACGTTCACGTTCACCGGATCGAGCATGTGCGAGGAGGCGCGCCCGGTGCGCAGGCCCGAAATTTCCTTCTTCAGGTTGTCGAAGGTCCCGCGCATGCGCCGCTCGAGGTCCTTGATGTCGAATGTGGCGGCGGCCATGGTGATCTCTCCCTTGTCGAACGCGGACGCCGTTCAGGCCCTGAAGGCCAGCGGCAGCCCGCGTGTTCCAATCCGTTACGCGGTTGCGGCGGTGACCAGCGTCATGCGGGCCTCGCCCCGCAGGAGTTTCAGGATATTCCCGCTCTCCTCGATCGAGAACACAATTACCGGAAGTTCGTTGTCGCGAGCAAGCGCGATCGCGGCGCCGTCCATCACCTTGAGGTTCTTCTGCAAAACCTCGTCGTAGGTGAGCCGGTCGTAGCGGGTGGCGGTCGGGTCCTTCTTGGGGTCGGCCGAGTAGACGCCGTCGACCTGGGTCGCCTTGGCGACCGCATCGCAGCCCATCTCGATGGCCCGGAGTGCTGCCGTCGTGTCGGTGGTGAAGAACGGATTGCCGGTGCCGGCGGCGAAAATGACGACGCGGCCCCGCTCCATGTGGTGCAGCGCCTTCGGGCGCACGTAGGCCTCGCAGACCGTCGGCATGGCGATGGCGGAGAGCACGCGGGCGGGCGTCCCCTGCTGCTCGAGCACGTTCTGGAAGGCCAGCGCATTCATCACCGTGCCGAGCATCCCCATGTAGTCGGCGGTGGCCCGGTCCATGCCCTTTGCGGCGAACTCCATGCCGCGGATGATGTTGCCGCCGCCGACCACGACGCACATCTGGCAGCCAGCCTTCTGGGCTTCGCCGACGTCGGCGGCGAGGCGTTCCAGCACCGCCATATCCATGCCGTGAGTCTGGCGGCCCATCAGGGCCTCGCCCGAGAGTTTCAGCAGCAGGCGTTTGTAGCGTTGGTGCGGCTGGCTCACGCGGGGCTCCTGGTGGGGTGGACGGCGGACGGGATGGGGTGGCCAGTGGCCGAATTCACCGCACAACGACTCGTGGCATCCGACTGTAGCCCTGTGTAGTCCCGCGCTCGTGGCCGCTCAAGCTCCCAGACGCACGCCCAGGCCGAGCCACACTCAAGAGTTCGGGCCGCGCTCCATCGAATAGGGCTGCCAGCGCTTCAGTGGCAGGGCCGGTAGTACGGTCGGGTTGACGCACGACAGCGGCCAGCGGCCGGTCAGCACGCTGGCGATCTCCTGGCCGACGCGGCGGCGGCGGGCGGGATCAAAGCGCGACGACGCCGAGGCATTGTGGGGCGACAGGATCACGTTGCGCATCTTCAAGAGCGGGTTGTCGGCCTTGACCGGCTCGATCTCGAACACGTCGAGGCCGGCGCCCGCGATCCAGCCCTCCTGTAGCGCCTTGACGAGGCCCGCTTCGTTGACCGTCGGCCCGCGCCCGGTGTTGATAAAGATCGCCGATCGCTTCATGCGCTGGAAATGCTGGCCCTTGAGATAGCCCTGTGCCTCGGGCGTTGCCGGCATGTGCATCGAGATGAAGTCGGACTGCGTCAGCACCTCGTCGAGCGATACCGGCGTCGCGCCCTCGGCAATGATCGTCTGCTCGTCCACGAAAGGGTCGTGCGCGATGACGGTGAGCCCGAACGCCTTGGCACGGCGGGCGGTGGCGCGCGCGACGCGGCCGAACGCGATGAAGCCGATGGTCTGGCCCATCAGGCGGGGGATCTTCAGGAGCACGGGACGCCCTTCCGTCCAGCGGCCCTCGCGCACCATGCGATCCTGCTCGAGGACCTGGCGATGGCAAGCCAGCAGCAGCGCCATGGCGTGGTCGGCGACCTCCTCGATGAAGGTGTCGGGGCAGTTGGTGACCGGGATGCCTTTCACGGTGGCCGCCGCGACGTCCACGGTGTCGACGCCGACCGAGCCGAGCGAGATGACTTTGCATTTCGAGAGTGCGCCGATCATCTTGGCGGTGAAGCGCATGCCCTTGGCATAGACGGCGTCGGCGCGCGGCGCCTCGGCGATGACGGCGTCTTCGGTCGCCGCGCACTCGATTATCTCGGCATCGATGCCGTCGAGCGCCTCCATCTCGGGGCCATAGCCGCCGAGCCCCGTGCTCACGGTCGTGGCCTTGGTGGTGAGAACGCGGAACTTCGCCATGCCGGCCTCCTGTGGCGCATCGTTGGACCCCAGTCTACGCGGGACACTGCTCTGCGCGCCAGCCATGCCAGAGACGCGGTGACCGGAAACGAATCGTTGTTTCGGCCGCCACCCCGATGGCTTAAGTCACGTCCTGACGAGGCCAGAGGCAGCAGGAGACGCGAGATGCGCAAGAACAAGCTCAGGAAGATCATCAAGGACGGCGGCACCATCGTGAACGGCTGGTGCGCGATCCCGAACTCCTACGCTGCCGAAGTTTATGCGCACAGCGGCTGGGACAGCGTGACGATCGACCTGCAGCACGGCCCCGTCGACTTCGCCAACGCCGTCACCATGCTGCAGGCGATCTCGACCACTGACGCCGTGCCGATGTGCCGGGTGCCGTGGAACGACCCGACCTGGATCATGAAGCTGCTCGACGCCGGCAGCTACGGCCTCATCTGCCCGATGATCAACACCAAGGCCGAGGCTGAGCAATTCGTGTCGTTCGGCCGCTATCCGCCGATCGGCACGCGCTCGATGGGCCCCAACCGTGCGGTGCAGTACGCCGGCGCCGACTACTGGCAGGGCGCCAACGACGAGGTGCTGATGTTCGCCATGATCGAAACGCAGGCGGGCCTCGAGAACCTCGAGGAGATACTGTCCGTGAAGGGCCTCGACGGCGTCTACGTCGGCCCGTCCGACCTGTCGATGGCGATGGGCAAGCCGCCGACGCTCGACCCCTCCGACAAGGGCGTGATCGACGCGATCGCCCAGATCGCCAAGGTGGTGCGGGCTAAGGGCATGATCGCGGGCGTGCACACCGACGGCCCCGCCACGGCAAAGAAGCGCTTCGACCAGGGCTATCAGCTGGTCACGCTGCTCAACGATGCGCGCGTGCTGTCGGTCGCCGCGAGCAACATCGTCAAGGAGACGCGCGGCCAGGCCCCGACGGCCTCCGCGAAGACGTACTGAGATTGGAAACGGAAATGCCACCGGCCGCGCCGGCGGTGATGCGCCGGCGCTGCCGCTGGCACCAGTGGGAGCGCGTGTGATGGCTGACCCCGAGCTGATCTCCTACGAAGTCCGCGGCCGCGTCGCGCTGATCACCATGTGCCGCCCGCCGATCAACGCGGTGAACTTCGCGTTCATCGACGCCCTGCATGCGGCGTGGCGGCGCGCCGACAAGGATCCGAGCGTCGGCGCGATGGTGTTGACCAGCGCCTTCGACAAGGCCTTCTCCGGCGGCATGGACCTCGACATGATCGCCGGCAAGGGCGGTGCGGGCCTGCGCACGTTTCTCGAGAAATTCTACATCGAAACGATCGATATCCAGTACCGCCTGACCAAGCCGACGATCGCCGCGGTCAACGGCCGCGCGCGCGGCGCCGGCGTCACGCTCGCCGTCACCCAGGACGTGATCGTCGCCAACGAGGACACCGACTTCGGCTACCCGGAAATCGACATCGGTATCATTCCGGCGATCCACTTCGTGCATCTGCCGCGTGTCGTCGGCCGGCACCAGGCGTTCGAGTACCTGTTCACGGGCGATCCGATCCCGGCGCGAAAGGCGGAAGCCATGGGGCTCGTCAATCACGCGGTGCCGAAGGAGCGCGTGCTGGAGAAGGCCCTGGAGATCGGCGCGAAGCTCGCCTCGAAAGCGCCGGACGCGATGCGGCTCGGGCGGCAGTCCTGGATGCGGGCCAACGATCTCGACTATCGCCGCAACGTCGAGAACCAGGTCGAGACCATCTGCAATGTGATGGAGACGGCGGCGGCCCGCGAAGGCATGGCGGCCTTCCTCGAGAAGCGCAAGCCGAAGTGGTGAGTGAGGGCTACGCGTCAGCTCGTTGCGGCCCGGCACTGCTCGTCGGCCGGCAGCGGGTCGCAGTCCTTCTTGTGCGAGCACTGCCGCAGCGCCTCGCGCACGTCGGGTGAATAGACGCCATCGGCCTTGCCCTTGTAGAGGCCGGCTTCCGCGAGCCCGCACTGGTAGAGCTTGATCATGCGCTCGCCGCCCAGATCGACGGCCCGTTCGTAGTCGGCGAAGGCGCCACCAAATTGGCCCATGCTCTGGCGGATGTGGGCGCGGGTGTCCCAGGAGTGCTCCGAGATCGGGTTCAAGTTCAGCGACCGCTCGATGTCGGGCAAGCCCTTGATGCCGCGGCCGGACTTGAAGTAGGCCCAGGCGCGGTTGTTCAAGGCGACGGCGAAATCGGGCGCCAGGCGGATCGCCTCGTCGTAGTCGCGGATCGCCTGCTCGTACTTGGTCTGAATCGACAGCGCGAGCGCGCGCATGGCGTAGGCCTGCGCCTTCTCGGCCGGCGTCGCGGTCGGGCTGTCGATGATCACCGAGCAGCCGGAGACGCGGCGCGACCAGTCCTCGCTGAAGCAGTCGGTGGCGACCTCGGCGCGGGTGACGGCAGCGGTCGCCGCGCCCAGCGTGGCAAGTGTCATCAGCAGGGCAGCGGCACGGCGCAGGCGGGGCAGAAACATGGGGCGGCCTCGAGTTTCTTGTCGCGATCAGGAGTACATCGGTGACAGGATGGGCCTGAATATGGCAACACAGGCCACTCCTGCAAGGCGTGGCCGGGGAGCCACGGCGCGACAGGCTGATCAAAGTTCAGTGATGCGAGGCCCGGATGCTGAAGCTGCGGCCCAATTGCGAGTGCTGCGACAAGGACTTGCCCGCAGACGCTGGCGACGCGCGGATCTGCTCGTTCGAGTGTACGTTCTGCAGCGAATGCGTGGCAACGCGGCTGCCGGGGGGCCTTTGCCCCAACTGCGGCGGCGAGCTTGTCCGCCGTCCGGTGCGCCCCCCCGACCGGCTGGCACGGTTTCCGGCCCAAGCCGAGCGGGTCAGCAAGAAGCACGCGTTCTGCGCGTGAGGCCGGTTCTCCTCCTCACCGGCGCGCCACGTAGCCAACGTTAGACTATCGAACTGGGCTCCTTGGTTGCGCTGCCCGCTGACTGGCGGCGCAGGTCATCTGCAATGGTATCGAACACCAGCCGAACCCGTCTGCTCGTGTGCAACTCACGGTGCGTGACGAGCCAGACGGGCACCGGCGTCCCAGGGAACTGTGGCAGCAGTCTTGTCAGTCCCGGCGTGCGCTCGGCCAGTTCACGCAACATCATTCCAACGCCCAGCCCCCGCCGCAACATCTCCCAGAGCACGACGGCGTTCGCCGAAACGATGCGGCATTGGTCCGCGGTGATGGGAAAGCCTGCTTTGCACAAGTGCTCGACGAAACGCTCCACCGGCTCAAAGCCCAGCAGATCGACCTTGCAGAGGTCTTCCACCGACAGCGGCAACCCATTGCGGGCAATCCAGGTGTCCGCCGCATAGAAATGCGCCGTCATCTCTGTGACGAGCTTGCCGATCAGCTCAGGCTCCGTGGGTCGCACGTGGCGGATGGCGATATCCGCCTCGCGCCGTCTGAGATCGCTGATCGAATCGGTGGCGACGATGACGACTGTAATCTTCGGGGCCGACTGGCGGATGCGCTCGACAATTGCGGGCAGCAGATAGGCAGACACCGCGTCGGTGGCGGAAATGCAGACCCGACCCGTGATGCCCTGCGATTCTCCGGCAGCCGACAGTGCCATCGCGTCCGCCGCCGCCGCCATGGCGCGCGCATGCTCGAGAAGGCCGAGGCCGGTGGTCGTCAGGACCAACGTCCTGCCGACCCGCTCGAACAACGCGACACCCAAACCAGCCTCCAGTGCGGCGACCTGGCGCGACAATGTCGGCTGCGTCAGACCAAGCTTTCGGGCCGCAGCCGACAGCGAACCGGCCTCCGCCGTGACGCAGAACGCCCGCATCAGGTTCCAATCGATCTGATCCATACAGATATATGTATGAGGCTAATGCGGAATTGGTCAATTCCGCTGATTTTTGCATGTGCTATCCAGCCGTGGCGAAGGAGAGCATCATGCAGAGCACGACCGAAGACGCGCGGTTCTGGGATCGGGTCGCTCGCAAATACGCTCGCGACCCGATCAAGGACATGGCGGGATACGAACGCACACTCGCTCGAACCGCGCAGTTGCTGCGACCCACTGACGCCGTCCTCGAGATCGGTTGTGGTACCGGGACGAGCGCCCTCGAGGTCGCCCCTTATGTCACCCGCGTCGTCGGCAGCGACGTTTCCAGCGAGATGGTCGCCATTGCGCGAGAGAAGGCCACCGCTCAGTCGTGTTCGAATGTCGAGTTCACTGTTGCCCTTGCCGAGCATGCGCCGGGGACCGATGCCTCGTTTGATGCTGTGCTCGCGTTCAACGTGTTGCACGTGATCGGCAATCGGCCGGCCACCCTGCGGAATGTCCACCGCCTTCTGAAACCGGGCGGTCTGTTTATCTCGAAGACGCCCTGCCTCTCGGAGATGAACGTGCTCCTTCGTCTCGCCGTTCCCGCGATGCGGCTTTTGGGCAAAGCGCCCTTTGTGTCTTTCTTCTCCGCATCGAGCCTGCAGCGGGAGATCGAAGACGCGGGGTTCACGATCATGGAGCGGGGGCGACATGGGTCACAGCGCAAGGATGCCCGGATCTTTCTCGTTGCGCGAACGGCAGAGCCACGTCCTTAAGCCCGCCGATCACCGAGGTGGCGACGGACGTTTCGTTCTCGCCAATTTTTACGGCTTGCTGACGTTGGGTGTCGCCCATTTGTTGCGCTGGGTGGTCGGCAGCGGAGCGA
>JANOJW010000661.1:0-16915 GCA_031418955.1 Hyphomicrobiales bacterium
ATCAAGGTCGAGCCGCCGGGCGAAGGCGACCCCAATCGGGAGATCTACAAGTTGCCGCATCTGCCGCGGGCAGACGTGAACTACGTGTGGAACCTCGATTCCCGCAACAAGCGCTCGCTGGCGATCGACCTGAAGCATACGGCTGGCCGTGCCGCGTTCGACCGCCTCGTCGCAAGGTGCGACGTGCTGATCACCAACTACCCGTTCCCGGTGCGCGAGCGTTTGAAACTGCGTTACGAGGACGTCGCGCATCTCAATCAGCGGCTGATCTATGCCTCGTTCTCGGGCTACGGCGAGGAGGGCGAGGACCGCAACCTGCCGGGCTTCGATACCAACGCCTACTTTTCGCGCTCGGGGATCGTGGAATCGGCGCGCTATGAGGGCCAGCCGCCAGCGTTCGGATTGCCCGCGCAAGGCGATCGCGCCTCGGCGATGGGGTTCGTGTCGGGAATCATGATGGCCCTGTTCCAGCGCGAGCGGACGGGTCGGGGCGCGCATGTGGCAAGCTCGCTGTTTGCCAACGGCATCTGGGCCAACGGCATGATGGCGCAGGCAGCGCTCATCGGAAAATTCATCGGCCATCGTCCGCCGCGCGACCGCCCGCGCAATGCCGTGACCAACCTCTACGAGACGAAGGACAAGCTCTGGCTGCAGATCTCGGCCGTGCGCGAGGAGAAGCTCTGGCCGGGCTTGTGCCGGGCGCTGGGAGTGTCGGGGCTCGAGACCGACCCGCGCTTCGTCGATACGCCGCTGAGGCGGGAGAACGCGACGCAACTGGCCGAGTTTATCGGCCGCCGTATGGCGATGCGCACGCGCGCAGAGTTGTCGGTGGCACTGGCGGCCGAGAACATTCCGCATGCGCCGATCGCGCGCGTGCAGGAGTTGCCGCACGACAAACAGGCGGAGGCCGCGCGCGCGGTGGTGCCGACGGCGATTCCCGAGATGCCGCGCACGTTGGCAACACCGTTCCAGATCGCCGGCCTGACACCGAGGACTGCCGCTCGCGGACCAGCGCTCGGCGAGCATTCGGCCGAGATCCTGGCCGAGCACGGGTTTTCGACAGCCGAGATCGCGGCGCTGAAGGCAGCGAACGCCATCGGCTGATGGCGCTGCAGTTGGACACGGAGGACGGCCATGAGGTTTCGCACCGTTTCGCGCACGATCCTCGTGCTGCTCATCCCCGCGCTCGTCCCGGCCGTGGCGCGCGCACAGGCGCCGAAAGCGCCACAGAAACAAATCGCGGAGGATCGCTGCATCGCGGTGGCACAGGGACCAGGCTCGCGGCTCGTACAGCCCGCGACCGTGCGCATGGCCGACCTCAAGGGCGGCGAGGTTCGCATCACCTTCGTCGGACACTCGACGTTCCTGCTCGAGTCCAAAGCCGGCGTCCGCGCGGCGACCGACTACAACGACTACGTGAAGCCCGATTTGGTCCCTGAGATCGCGACGATGAACCGGGCGCACACGACGCACTACACGAACTTCCCCGAGCCGGCGATCCGCCACGTGCTGCGTGGCTGGAACCCGGAGGGCGGTGCTGCCCAGCACGACGTCACGCTCAGCGACGTCCGCGTGCGCAACGTGCCGACCAACATCCGCGACTTCCAGGGCGGCGCGCACGTCTACGGCAACTCGATCTTCGTATTCGAGATGGGCGGCCTGTGCATCGCGCACCTGGGCCACCTTCACCACACGCTGACGCTGCAGCAACTCGCCAGTATCGGCCAAATGGACGTGGTGTTGGTCCCGGTCGACGGCAGCTACACGCTCGACCTCGAGGGCATGCGCGAGGTTCTGCGCTCGCTGAAAGCGCGGCTGATGATCCCGATGCACTACTTCTCGAGCCACACACTCGACCGCTTCCTGTCGGTGGTGAAGGAGGACTTCGAGGTGAAGACGAGCGACATACCGACGGTGGTCGTTTCGCGCGCGAGCCTGCCCGCCAAGGCACAGGTGCTGGTACTTCCCGGTCGGTGAGCGCAGGTGGGACCGTCGTGGGTATTGCGCGCCGTCGGATACGCCGCATCGACGGGTGTCGCGGGGGGTGCGAGGGTGGTTAGCCCTCCCATCCGGATTGTCACAACCCCATGCCGCTCGAACGACGCGTGCTGATCTGGATGTGCGTGCTCGTCGCCGTCAACCAGCTCGGCTTCGGGGCGATGATCCCGACGCTGCCGCTCTATGCGCAGTCGTTCGGGGTGGCCGCCTCCGCGATCGGCATGGCGGTGGCGGTGTATGGGCTGGCGCGATTCCTGGTGGCGCTGCCGGCTGGCCGCCTCGCCGACGGCCTCGGGCGGCGGCCGACGCTGGCGATCGGCGGGATCATCTCGGGCATCGGCAACATCTGGTGCGCATGGGCTTCGAGCTACCCTGAGTTCATCATCGCGCGGTTCGTCGCGGGTGCGGGCGCGGGTCTCGTCATCACCACGGGCCAGGTGGTGCTCGCCGACATCTCTAGCCCCGAGCGTCGCGGCCGCACGATTTCGATCTATCAGGGCACCTTCATCTTTTCGGTCGGGATCGGGCCGTTCCCGGGCGGACTGCTCGCCGAGTATGCGGGTCTGGGCGCGCCGTTCTTTGCAGCTGGGATCGCGGCGCTGCTGGCGGCGATCGTCGCCTGGTTCGCGGTGACGGAGACGCGCGAATTCGCACGCGACAAGGGCGGCGGCCAGGTGGGCCCCGCGGTGTCATTCGTGTCCCAGATCCGCGAGCTCGCGAGCCACACCGGCTTCCTGCTCGTGAGCCTCGTCTCGCTCGCCAATGCGGTAGTGCGCACGGGCGGTCTGTTCACGATCGTGCCTGTGCTCGTCACCGCCAAGCTTGGCCTCTCGATCTCCGCGATCGGATTCGGCATGATGCTTGGCAGCATCTCCGGGCTGATCACCGCCTATCCGGTCGGCTGGCTGTCGGACACCTACGGGCGCAAGGCGGTGATCGTGCCGGCATCGCTGCTGATCGGCGGCTCGATGGTGCTGTTCAACTTCGCGCCGTCCTATGCGTGGTTCCTCGTCGCCTCGATCGTGTGGGGGATCGCCATCCAGTCGGCGGGTTCCGCGCCTGCGGCCTACGCAGCCGATACCGCGCCTCCGGGGCGCAACGCTGCGGCGATGAGCACCTTCCGCATGACAGGAGATGCCGGCTACGTGATCGGCCCGCTGCTGCTCGGCCTGCTCGTCGATCTCTACGGGGCGCCTACCGCGCTGTGGATCGCAGCCTCGCTGCCGATGCTGATGGGCCTCGCCTTCGGACTGCTCGCACCGGAGACGCATCGGGCGCGGACGTGATCGAGTGCGGCGGCGGCGATTACTCCGGCCGCAGCTCGATCTCGGCAGTGGCAGAACCGCGGCTGGGCGCGAGCGATACCTCCTCGCCCGCCCCATCGGTACAGGCGCCGATCCGCACACCCACGCCTTCGGCAGCGTCCACGCGACCGACGCGCAACACCAGCGTGCGTCCTCCTACGCTGTCCTTGCGCACAATCGCGAACGTCCCGCCGTCGCACTCGGCGCGGCAGATCGAAGCGCTGGACGCCCACGCTCCGCAGACCGCGCGCTCCTCGATGAGGACGCGTCCGTTGGCGACGACCAGCAGCTCGGCGGTGAACAGGGTGCGGTTGCGGCCCGGCCGGTCGCCGTCAGCAAGCGAGAGCACCGTCTGCAGCCGGCCCTCGCCGGCCGGCCGCAGTCGCACCACGAGATCGCTGACGGCCGCTCGCCGCGCCGCGGCCCAGGCGGGAGACGCAGCGACGATCTCCAGCGCCAGCACGGCGGCCGTACCCTTGGCGCGGAACGTCATCACCGGCTCGGGTTCTATGCGGCGCGATGGGCCGGCGCCGGGTGACGGTGCTGCGAGTGCGACGGTGACGACCGACACCGCTGCTGCAACGATCAGAGCATGGAACCGCATAGCCTTCGTTTCCGGGAAGCGGACGGAACGCGCCGCGACGGTCATTCGGTCGGACATCATACCTCAACGCCGCTGATTCGCCTGTCGCGAGGTTGCCGCCCCGGTTGCGAGCTTTTGCGAGCTTCACGACGCCCCGTTCGACTTGTGAGTCTGTCGGCGACAGCCTACCCTTCCTAGAATCCCGAACCGAAGCCGCCCATCGAGGAAACTGCCATGTCCGCTGCACAAAAGCCCTTCCACATCGGCCTCTTGCTGTTCCCCGACATCACGCAGCTCGACATGACCGGGCCCTACGAGGTGTTCACGAAATTTCCGGGCGCGAAGGTTCATCTGATCGCCCGGACGATGGCGCCGGTGGAGGCCAACGGCGGCATGCACATCCTGCCGACGGTGACCATGAACGGCTGTCCGCAGCTCGACCTCGTGTGCGTGCCGGGGGGGGCTGGCATGAACGCGCTGCTCAATGATCCCGAGACGTTGACCTTCCTCAAGCAGCAAGCGGCGGGCGCACGCTACGTCACGAGCGTGTGCACGGGCGCGCTGGTGCTGGGCGCGGCGGGGCTGCTCAAGGGGAAGCGCGCGGCGACCCACTGGATGAGCCGCGAGATGCTCGCTGACTTCGGCGCAATTCCCGTCGCCGAGCGTGTCGTCAAAGACGGCAACGTCATCACCGGCGGCGGCGTGACGGCTGGCATCGACTTCGCGCTGGTCGTTGCGGCTGACGCCTTCGGCCCCGACCTCGCCAAGGCGATCCAGCTCGCCATCGAGTACGCGCCCGCGCCGCCCTACAACGCCGGCACACCTGAGGGCGCCGGCGCCGCGATCACCGAGAAGACGCGCGCGGCAGCAGCAGGACGCCAGGCCGAGCGCGCGGCAGCGGTGAAGCAAGCGGCGGCACGGCTCGCGTAGCGAATCGCGGGTCGACGGCGGCTGCACAGCCTAGACGTCGTCATCCTCGGGCTTGTCCCGGGGGCCCATTTCTCAGCCTTGTTCACTACGATTGAAGTGAGCGACGCGCAGCGAGTGCCCAGAAACCGCGGCATCTCAACAGGCAACTCACCGTCGCGATTGTTGCACCATGGGTCCTCGGGACAAGCCCGAGGATGACCACCGCGAGGCATTATCACGACCGCAGCAGCGAACGAAAACTTGCCTTGCTGATCGCCGCCTCACCCCTTGGTGCGGTGCTTGTTGGTCGGCTCAAAGCTGGACGCCTCGGGCATTCTTGGATCGCGCACCCAGACCTCGCGGCCCGGATGCAGGCCGCCGCCGCGGGTCGCGGGCACTGCCATGTGGCGCGCACGCTGCAACAGTCGCGTATCGGCGACGCCGCAGTTGGGGTGAGTGCCGCCGTTGTCCTTCACGGCCTTGTCCCACGCCGCCTTGCGCTTCTTGAGCGATGCTGGGATGGCGAGGGCTGGGCAGTTGAGCTCGTTCCGGTTGAGGTCGATGACGATCTCCTCGCCGTCCTCGACGAAGGCGATCGGCCCGCCGAGTGCTGCCTCCGGCCCAACGTGGCCGATCACGAGGCCGACCGAGCCGCCAGAAAAGCGCCCGTCGGTCATGAGGCCGAGCACGATGCCGCGCTCGCGGCACAGCGTGGTGATGCGCGAGGTCGGATCGAGAAACTCGGGCATCCCCGGCGCGCCGCTCGGCCCCTCGTAGCGCACGATGATCATATCGTTGTTCTGGAATTGGCCGGGCGAGGTGTCGAGCATGCGGAGCAGGGCCTGCTCGCTCTCGAACACGCGCGCCTTGCCGCGGAAGGTATTGTTCTCGAGCCCGCCCTCGACTCCGGCGAGCTTCAGGATCGCCGAGAACTCGGGCGACAGGTTGCCGCCGAGCACGCGCAGTCCGCCCGTCGCCTTGTAGGGCTTGGCGACGGTGTAGACGACCCGGCCGTCGGCCTTCTTGGTCTTCAGGCGCTTGACCTGTGCGCTGAGCGTCTCGCCGGTGCACGTCATCACGTCGCCGTTGAGCAGGCCCGCCTCGAGCAGCTCGCGCACGATGACCTGCACGCCGCCGACCTTGTCGATGTCGACCATCGAATACTTGCCATAGGGGCGGGCGTCAGTGAGCACGGGCACGAGGTTCGTCGACAGGTTGTTGAACTCCTGCGGCGTCATGATCTCGGTCCAGAAGTCGCCGTAGCCCGCCGCGCGTGCGATCTCGGGCGCGTGCAGCACGACGTTGGTCGAGCCTCCGATCGCCATCGACACGATGATGGCGTTGCGAAGTGAATCGCGCCCGACGATGTCGCGGGGTTTGAGATCTTTCGCGATCATGTTGCCGAGCAGCCGGACGAGCTCGGCCGGGAACTCCTTGACGCGGCGGGGATCGTCCGACGGCGGCGCCACCATGTCGAGCGGCTGCATGCCGACGACGCCGATGAAGGTCTGCATCGTATTGTAGGTGAACATGCCCCCGCAGCTACCGTAGCCGGGACACGCGTGGCAGGCGATGTGGTGGCGGTACGCAGCGTCCGGGTGGCCCGCCACCTGATAGGCCGAGACGAGATCGATGGTCTCGCCGGTCTTGGGGTCTTGACCCGGGTGGATCGGGCCGTCCGACATGATGATGGCGGGTTGGTTGTGCTCGAGGAGAGCTGCGAGTGCACCGACCGGCGGCTTGTCGCAGGCAACGACCGCGATGGTGCCGGCGAGACCGGTCGCGGAGAGGTGCTCGGAGAACGAGTCGTTTGTCACCTCGCGGCCGATCAACGAGTAGCGCATCTCGCGCGTGCCGTTGCGAATGCCGTCCGACGTCGCGATCGTGTACTCGGGCTGCACGAGGCGCAAGCGGAGCTGGCCCTTGCCCTTGCCGATGCGGCTTTTGAGCGCCGCGTGGATCGCATCCACCTTGGCCATCACGCCCATGTAGCACTGGCTGTCGCCCTTGGTGCCCACGACGCCGACGGAGGGCTCGTGGATGAGATCGATGTCGGTGCCGAGCTCGCGGGCGACGCCGATGGTCTGGCTGTTGCGCCCGGGATGGTGGTCGATGAGGACGATTCTCGATTTCGATGTCGGCACGGGCGGGCTCCACGAACTGGCGAAGGCGGAAGGCATGGGGCTGTTTTGGCGGGAAATGGCGGCCCGACGCAAGTGTCAGTTGCGCAAAACGGCCTCGGGCGGCGCAGACCTGATGATCTGCGCCGCCGAGATTGTCTGCAGTTGCGAAGCGTTTGCCTCAGCGGCGGCGGGCGGTGCGCACCCGCACCTTCTGCTCCGACGGGGCGGCGGCCTGCTCGGCGCTGCCGGCGCCGCTGGCGAGGTAGGGGTTGGCGGCCAGCTGGTGGCTGAAGTAATTGTCGATCGCGGTCATGATCGAGTCCGCGACCTTGTTGCGCCACTCGTCCGACTTGAGCTTGGCCGCGTCCTCCTTGTTGGACACGAACGCCAGCTCGATCAGCACCGCCGGCACCTTGGCGGTGCGCAGCACGGCGAACGCCGCCTGCCGGTCGGGATTGCTCATCATGTTGGTCTGCGCGCCCATGTACTCGATCACCGAGCGCGAGAAGAGATTGGTGCGCTGCTTCGTCACCTCGACCTCCATCTGGGCGAGGTCCGACAGGATGCCCTTGACGGCGCCGGCGTCCCGTTCGTCGGACTGACGCATCTTGCTGCCGTCGAGGACATTGTTGGCGATCTCGCCCTTGGCCGAGCGCTTCAGCTCGTTGGCGACGTTGTCGCGCAGCGAGTAGATGGTCGCGCCGCGCGCGGCGCCCGGCGCGTAGTCGGCGTGGATGGCGATGAACAGGGCGGCGTTGTTTCGTTCACCGAACTCCCGGCGGTCCGACAGGGGGATGAACTTGTCGGTGTCGCGCGTCATCAGCACATTGTAGCGGCCGGTCGCCATCAGCTTCTGGCGCAGCGACAGGCCGAACAGCAGCACGACCTCTTTCTCGATGGCGCCATTGCGGGTGGCGCCGCCGTCGTGGCCGCCGTGGCCCGGGTCGAGCACGATGGTGCGCTTGAAGGCGCGGGCAGCGCGCGCCTCGGGCCGCTCGGCGGCCTTCGGCATCGGCGGCTGGATGGTGCCCAGGCCCGCGAGCGAGGCGCCGGGCATGGCCTTGCGGGCGGCCGAAGCCTGCTTGGGGTCGGCTGGGATCATCTGCAATACGAAGCGGGCGGTGCGGCCGTCCTTGGACGGCTCGATCGTCGCGCTCTCGACGACGACGGGATCGGTAACGTGGATCTCGACCTTGGTCTTGCCGGCGGCGGCGAGCCCGCCGCGCACGCTCTTGACGAGGCCGATCGACTGACCCGCCGGCATGGTCGGCAGGTGCACCGCGACCTCGGGCAGATCGATCACGACCCGGTTCGGATTCTGCAGCGACAGAACCTGGAACGGGACCTTCTTGTCGAGGAAGAACACGAAGCGGGTGCGGGACTTGGCGGCGTCCGGAGCTTGTGCGGGAGCAGCAGCCACGGGTGCGGCCGCCGGGGCTGCCACGGTCTGGACGACGGGCTGATTGGCCGCGGCCGGCACAGCAAATGCCGCCGCCGTCAACGCAAACGACAAAGTGTAGGCGGCGCTCCGGCTGACGCCGGACATCCGCACCTGCACTGGAACCATGAGGCAAGACCCCCGTCTACGCTACTGTGGTCCATCTTCCAGGGACATCTGAGTGCTGGTGCCCCAGGAAGATGGCTTTTTGCTGATACTCGCTGGGCTGATTTATGAAGCCCGCGCGGTTAATGCGGTCAGTCAAATTCGGGGGTACCAGCAGAGCTTTGCCGGTTATGGTTGCGCGGGACTTGGGCCTTGTCCCGAAACAGGATTTCACGGACCCGGCCGGGGCTCGGCCGCGATCGAGATCTCCATCAGGCGCCACTCGCGCAGGACGGGTGCGAACTGCAACGCGAAGCGCAGGATGTGGCCGGGTATCTCATAGTGACCCCGCATGCGAAGTTGGCCGTCGTCGCCCAACGCCGGGGCCTCGTCCCAGCGCGGGGCCTCATTGGCGGCCACCTTGAGGTCGAGGCCGGCGTTGCGCTGGCCGGCGAAGATCCGAGCCAGGTCGTCAGGCGTGTTGCGCGCCTGGAACGGGGGGGCTGCGGCGTCATGGAGACGCGTGTAGTTGCCGGTGCGGTTGGCAGCGTCGAGTGCAAGCAGCGTCGAGCGGGCGAGGACTGCAGCATGCGCGGCTGCAACTGCCGCCGGCGCCTCGTCGGCCCCCGGCATCGGAGCGCCGGTCTGGGCAGCGACACCAGCCCGCGGCGGTGCATGCGATAAACCCGCCAGGACGCCGACGGCGGAGAGGGACGCGGCGGTGACGAGCAGCAGCCCGAACGCGGCCGACTGCCATCGGGGCCAGCGAGTGTCGACTGCGGCAACGCAGGTCTGCGGGCGGTGCGAAGCGGTGGTGTGACTGTGGCTGTAGGTCATGGTGATCTCCCTCATTTCCAGGTGAGCTGAAGGCCGACGCGGCCGCCGAGCGAGCCATCGTTCACGCCGACGCCGAGGCCGCCGCTGAGCGCGAGCGTCTCGCCGTTGCCAAACAGGTTGCGATCGAGGAGCCCCATCATCGACAGGCCGAGCGCGGTCTGGCCCTCGTAGTGGCTCCAGTTGACCTTCATGCCGAACACGTCGCCGCCGAGCAGCACGGGGTCCGAAACCGCCATGGCGACGGCGACGCCCTGCAAGGCCTTCACCGAACGCTGCTCGGCATCGGTGATGCGGCGGTCGAAGCTCGACACCGTCTGTCCGTGGGACGCGAGCTGCGACTCCACATTCGTGATGCGCGTGTCGTGGCCGGCCATCTGGCCCTGCAGATTGGTGATGGTCTGCGTATTCGTGGTCACGCGGTTGTCGATGTTGGCGGTCCGGTTCTCCACGGTGCCGACGCGGCCCTTCAGGCCCGCGATGTCGGTGGTGTTGGTCGCGGTCTGTCCTTCGACGGCTGTCGTTCGGTTCTCGACGGCCGTCGTTCGGTTCTCGACCGCCGTGGTGCGTCCTTCGACGGCCGTCGTGCGTCCTTCGACCGCCGTGGTGCGTCCTTCGACGGCCGTAGTTCGGCTTTCCACGGTTCCGACTCGCGTCTCGACGGTTCCGACACGTCCCTGCAGGTTGGCAATATTCGTCGTGTGCGTGGCGATGTTGCCCTCGGCCGTGCCCATGCGGCCCTGAAGGTTGGAGATGTTGGAGGTGTTGGTGGTGACCTGCGTCTGCAGGTTGTTGACGGTCGTCGTGGTGTTGCTGACCTGGGTCTGCAGGGTCGAGACGTTGCCTTCCGCAGTGGTCATACGGCCTTGCAGGTTGGTGACGTTGCCCTCGGTTGTCGTCATGCGCCCCTGGAGGTTGGTGACGTTGCCTTCCGTGGTTGTCGTCCGCCCCTGCAGATTGGTGATGTTTGTCGTGTTGGTCGCGATCTGTCCGGTGATGGCGCCGTTGTCGCTGGCGACGTTGCCCTGCGCGTCGGTGGTGAGGATCTGCAGCGGGCCGCTCTGGGCCGCGCGGCTGGTCGCACTCGTCACGCCGGCGACGGTCAGCGTGTTGGACCCGGTGCCGACTGCGATCTGGTCGCTGCGCGTCGTCGCGGCTCCCGAGCCGATCGCCACGGAATTGGCGTGTGACGCCGTCGCCTGATAGCCAAGCGCCAGCGCATTCGCGCCCGACGCCGTGCTGCCGTAGCCGAGCGCTGTGCTGTTGGCTCCGGCGCCGGCGAACAGATCGTTGGCGTTGCGGCCGGCGAGAGTACCGGCTGCATCCGTGGTGACGGCCTGGATCGGCCCGGTCTGGGCCGTGCGGCTCACAGCTGTGGGCAGGCCCGCGAACGTGTAGGTGTTGGTCGCGGTGCCGAACGCCTGCTGATCGGCGCGCGCCGTCGCCACACCCTGGCCGAACGCTGACGCATTGCTGTGGGTCGCGGTCGCGCCACTGCCAAAAGCCGAGCTGCCGGTCGCCGTCGCGTGCGCATTGCTGCCGGAGGCTGTGGCGCGGGCGGCTTCAGCGCGAGCGCCGCTGCCGGTCGCCGTGGCACCGATCGCATTCGCGAAGGCGCCTGAGCCGAATGCCGAGGCGCCGTCGGCTTCGGCGCGTGCGCTGCCACCGACGGCGACCGCGTTGGTGCCGTTGGTGCGCGCGCCGCGTCCGACGGCCGTCGCGTTGTCACCTTGCGCCTGCGCCGTGTAGCCGAGCGCTGTGCTGTTGATGCCCTGCGCGAACGACGAACTGCCGAGCGCGGTGGCGTTGGTGCCGGTCGCTTGCGCTGCTGTGCCGACTGCCGTCGAGTTGATACCGTCACCCAGTGCGCCAGCGCCAACGGCGACGCTGTTGGCGCGCCGCGCGCCGGCAGAAGCGCCGAGCGCGGTGGCGTTGCCATCCTCGGCGCTGGCCGCGGTTCCAACCGCCGTAGTGTTGTCGCCGCGCGCAACCGCCAGATTGCCGAGTGCGGTGGCGTTAGCGCTGCCGGCGGTGGACTGGGCGCCGAGCGCCGTCGTGCCGGTGTAGGTGGCGCTGGCGTTCGAGCCGCAGGCGACGGCCAGCGAGCCGGTGGCGATCGCGCCGCCGTCGGTGACAGGGCCTATGCCGCCATACTGGGCGCAGATGAACTGCGCCTGCGCGGGCGTACAGGCGAGACCCAGGGCAACGAGAATGGCGAGACTGCTCGCCGAGCAGTGCAATGTCGGGTGTGAGGTGGACGAAGAGGCCGACGCGACAGCCGCATGGCTGCCCCGTGGCAACGGGAGGGTACGCATGACGAAATCACTCCGGGTAGGGGCCTGACGCGGGACGAGCGGCCTTGATCCCAGAAATACAATCTAAAATTGTAAATATTTTATTAATACAACTTTACAGGCAAGCCCGAACCAAAGGCGGGGTCCATCACTGCAGGCGAGGGCTGACCAGATGCTTGTAGGCGAGCGTGAGAAAGCCCAGCGGAAACACGGTCGTGACCAGCCCCGCGATCGCTGACAGCATGTTCGCAACGATGAACCGCCAGGCGCCAGGCTCGGTCCCGATCACGCCGCCGATCAGGACGACGGCAGCCAGTGCCGGCAGGTAGCACACGAAGGTGCCGGCCAGTAGGCGCCAGAAATTGCCGCGCGTGGCAGCCCAACTGTCTGCAAGCCCAAAGCCTGTCGCCTCCATGGCGCGAGCGGGAAGTACCAACGACCAGCGAGTCGTCAGAATCATCGCAACTGGGAACGACACGAGGAGCGCGAGCGCGAGAAAAGTCATGCGTGCGGGGTCATCGCCTGTGAGCTGAGGCGGACCGCTGGCGTGGAGCGCATCAACTTTGAAGTTCGCCATAGCGTAAACCGTGGCCAGGAACGGCAGTGTCACCAGCATCATCGTGCCGGCGGCTGCGATGTAGCGCCAGACTGTGTCGTCGAAGCGAAGGTAGGCGCCCGCGCTCACGCCTTCTCCCGCAAGCAGCAGCCGGTGCCAACCGACTGCGACCGAGGCGCCGACGACAAGGCCGACCAGCAGCGACAGCAGATTGAGGCCAGCGGGGCCGAACGTGTCGCCCTTCTGCATGGCCAGGAGTTGCGCATCATCGAGCAGGCGATAGATGCCGCCTGTCGCCACGGCGAGCAACAGCGCCCAGCCCCAAGTCAGGCGCACGATGTCGCCCGCGTGGTGGAACGGCAGCGTGAAGGCCTCGGCAATGGTTGCGCCGAACGGCAGCTTCGGGCGGGCAGGAGACTGCGTGGCGGCCACAGCGTTTACCTCTCGATCTGGTCGGCGATAGTCCGCGCGCTCGAAGGCCAAAGTCAATGCGTGGTCCACATCGCGCGCCGGTGTCGCATCAGATACCCGACGAACGCCCTCTCATCAGACCCGGTAAGCTGCATGCCGGGTTTCCACGCCTCACCTCCTCGATAGGGGGGATGGGCTCTCACCCACGCCTCCCCCCTATCGAGGAGAGTTCGAGACCGCATCCAGCACTTCACTCCCAAAAGCGTGAGCACGACCTTTGCGCGGCCGCCCGCGCCCAATCGCTCGCCCTAGCGCCATTCGATACAATTGCTCGAAAATTCGATCAGCATTTCGCCGGCCCATTACACGCGGGTTTCACGCGACGTTGATAGGGTCATAAATGTTGGCGGCCAATTCGACGTGAACTCGATCCAAATTAACCGAGAGAGTTTCACGGCCGGGGAAGCAGGTGCGGAAGGGAGTCCGCATGCCGATCAAAAACGGGCGAAGCTTAAGGGAGCGGACTATGGCGAGCATCATCGGCACGATCGGCGACGACAGACTCTACGGCACGGTGGACGGCGACTACATGTTCGGCGACCAGGGCGCCGACATCCTCAATGCCGACGCCGGCAATGACGAGGTGCACGGCAAGGAAGGCAACGATCGCATCTCCGCCGGCGCCGGCGACGACATCGTATACGGCGGCTACGGCGCCGACTCGATCGACGGCGGCGACGGCGCCGATATCCTCTTTGGTGGCGAGGATGCAGACTCGATGCGCGGCGGCGCCGGCAACGACCTGATGTACGGCGACTCGGGCGACGACTCGATCTGGGGCGAGGGTGGTAGCGATACCATCTACGGCGGCTCGGGCAACGACACCATCACCGGCTTCGAAGAGGCCGACACGCTCTACGGCGGCACCGGCAACGACACGCTGCGCGGCGACACCGGCAACGACTGGCTGTACGGCGACAGCGGCAACGATCGCCTCGAGAGCGGCGCTGGCGACGACTTCGTGTTCGGCGGCTCGGGCAATGACACGATCCTCGCCGATGCCGGCAACGACACCATCGAGGGCGGCACGGACTTCGACACCCTCGACTTCTCGGCCGTCCAGGCAGGCGTCAACGTCAACCTGCATGCGAAGTCGGCCACCGGCGCGCTGTCGGGCACCGACACGATCGCCAGCATCGAGCGCGTGATCGGCACGGCCTTCGACGACGTGCTGCGCGGCGACAAGAACGCCAACACGCTGGTCGGCGGCGCCGGCGAGGATCATCTGCGCAGCGCCCAGGGGGCCGACACGCTGACCGGTGGCCTCGACCACGACACCTTCCTGTTCCTGAAGAAGGACGTGATGCTCGACGGCGTGCACCAGGGCGTCGACATCATCACCGACTTTGCCTCGAACGACACCATCGACCTGCGCGATCTCGTCAAACAGGCGTTCACCAACCTCGACGACGTCGTGTACATCACGCAAGTTGCCGGCGGCTCGATGCTGTCGGTGAACGTGGACGGCGTGTTCGTCGATGTCGCCATGCTGATGGGCGTCAACGGCGGCTCGGCGGCAGGCTGGGCATCGGACGGCATGATGCTCGCCTGATCCCGCGACGTACGGGCCGGATGCGAAGTGGGCATCTGAAGGCCCCAGAAAAACGGCCCGGCTTCGCGGGAAAGCCGGGCCGTCTCGCGTCGTGCAGAAGGAATGCCTGCCAGTGCGCCTGCTGCCGGGCCAGTGGAAGAGCACGAGCGTGATGGCAAACAGCGGCGCCAACAGCAGCAGTGGCATCGTCAATCCGCGGAGGATCGCCGATTTCCCATCTCGCAGCCTACGACGCGATCGATTTCTCGCTCGAGATCTTGGCGATCAGTGATTGCAGTTCTTTTCCATAGCTTGGTAGCTCGGTGACCTTGAATTCCTCGGTTCGGAGCCAGACAGCATGGTGATTGAGCAAGCCTGTCGCTGTGTCTCTCCAGACCGTATCGTCTGTTGAAAGCATAATCTCGTCCAGCGCGTTCAGTACATTGCTAACAAACCAGATGTAGGCCTTTCCTCTCTCTGAATCATCATGGAGAGGACGGGCAGGCTCAGCGAAGTCAGGGTGCTCGAACGACATTCTGAGCACCCCCGCATACGTGCGCTTGGCGCCAACCTCGCGCTGAAGCCGGCGTTCGACGTGCGACCGCCACACCGACACGCCAACACCGAGTAGAGTTCCTGCGACACCAACGACCGCCGCTAGGTCACGCAGCTTATGGATATTCTGCCAAATCCAATCCCACAATTCTTGCATCCAAATTCACTCCGTCACGGTCGGCGGGTCGCTCGTGTCCTCGCCGAACCAGTAGCCGTCCGGATCGCGCATTGGGATGAGTGCGGTGAGCTTGGTCATGGTGTTCGCGCTCCGGGTGGCTCGACGAGCGCCAGGAACTCGGCCGGTCGTACGATCGCGACGTCTTGGCACGTCGCGTCCGCCACGCTCCTGGCCTCGCCCGTCTCGCCGTTGGGCCGCAGCGCCAGCAGGTCCTTGTCGCCTGTCACGAGGCAGTCGGCGCGACCAATGATAGCAGTTTCAAGAATCTTGTCGTCATCGGGATCGCGGACAACCCTGAGGTCGCCCTTCAATGCGACGAAATCGATGCAAGAGAGAAGGGAGTTGATGAAATCCCGTCGAGCGTCCGCACTGAGATACTTGTCGAACTTCCGCCGCTCGAGCCTTGTCGCAAGCTCGATCATCGCCTCAGTCGAGACGAGGAGACGGCCGTACGCCCGGATATAAGAAAGGACTTGCCGCGGCTTATATTACCTTTGGTGGAAATTGCCGCGCTGATCAGCACGTTGGTGTCACAGACAACGCGCTCAGCTTTCATCGGCGAGGAGTTCCTCAAGCTTCTCCTCGGTCAGTCCAGACGCCTCGGCCTCCGCCGCGAGGCGATCCATCGAAGCAAACAGCTTTGCCCATGCCTCGCCGCGCAGTCGCTGGTACTCCGCTTCCGACATGACGACATAGCTGTCCGACCCGCACTTTACCTTCAGGGGGCCCTCGACGGCTGCTTCGACGATCGACTTCAGATCCTTTGACGCCGCGTCACCAGGTATCGAGCGCATCTGCTCCTCCCATCATCGGAGCCACGGCGGCCAGATCGTCTCTTCCGCCGTGGCCCATCTTGTCGCGAATGACTATCTGATCACTTCGCGACCGTCTTCTCGAACTGGCGCAGCACGGCATTGCCGCGAGAAACCGCGTCGTCGAGCGCCTGCTTCGCGGTCTTCTTGCCGGCAAGTGCCGCCTCGAACTCCTCGGCCCACATGTCGCGCATCTGCACCATGTTGCCGAGCCGCAGGCCACGGCTGTTGTCTGTCGGCGGCTTGTTGGTGAGCTGGATCAGCGGCGTCTCGAGGTACGGCGCGTCCTTGTAGAAGCCCGACGCCTTGACCTTGTCATAGGCGGCCTTGGTGATCGGCAGGTAGCCGGACTTGGTGTGCAGTTCCACCTGCCGGTCGGTGTCGGAAAGGAACGTGAAGAACTTCGCGACGCCCTTGTACTCGTCGGGCTTCTTGCCGGCCATCACCCACAGCGAGGCGCCGCCGATGATCGAGTTCTGCGGTGCGCCGGCCTGATCGGGATAATACGGCATCGTCGCGTTGCCGAAGTCGAATTTGGCGTTGGCCTTGACGTTGCCGAAGAACGCCGACGAAGTGAGGAAGATCGGGCACTCGCCGGACGTGAAGCGCCCTTCGCCGGTGTTGGTGCGGCCCGAGTAGCTGTAGGTTTTGTCCTTCTGCAGCTCGACGAGGTTCTCGAGATGCTTGACGTGGAGCCCGCCGTTGAACGTGAGCGCCGTGTCGAAGCCCTCCATGCCGTTGGCCTTCGTGGCCAGCGGCACGTTGTGCCAGGCCGAGAGCTGCTCGACGTTGACCCAAGTGACCCAGGCATTGGAGAAACCGCACTCGGGATGACCTGCGGCCTTGAGCTTCTTTGCCGCGTCGAACACCTCGGGCCAGGTCCGCGGCGGCTTCTCGGGATCGAGCCCCGCCTTCTTGAAGCTATCCTTGTTGTACCACATCACCGCCGACGACGAATTGAACGGGAACGACAGCATGTCGCCTTTCAAGGTCGAGTAGTAGCCGGTGATCGTCGGCAGGTAGGTGACGGGGTCGAACGCCTCGCCCGCCTCCTTCATGAGGACATGCACCGGCTTGATGGCGCCGCCCGCCGACATCATCGTCGCGGTGCCGACCTCGAACACTTGCATGACGTGTGGTGCGCTGTTGGCGCGGAACGCGGCAATGCCGGCGTTCATCGTATCGGCATAGCTGCCCTTGTAGGTCGGCACGACCTTGTAGTCT
>JANOJW010000662.1:0-2403 GCA_031418955.1 Hyphomicrobiales bacterium
ATGCCGGCGCCGGTCTTGTCGCGCAGCTCCTTGACGAGGGCGGCGGTGATCGCGGTCATGGTCGCATCCTTTCGGAAAGAGGAAGTGCAGTGGAGTGAGTGGATCTGCCATTGTAATTTGCGATAGCGACTAGCGAATTGAAGCTTCAAGGTCCAGCCGCCTATTGGGCTGCAACGGCTGTCACGTCCTGCTCGTCCAGAAACCGCTCGATCTGGGCCAGCAGATAAGTCGCCGGTTCCTTGCCAAATGGTCGCTTCTCGTCATCACTCATCCCGCCGTAGGCCTGCTTGATCTGCTCGCTCCAAGCGAGTGGAGACTTGGCCCCGAGGCTCGCCTCAAGCCAGTCATGGAAACCGTCGAGCAGAGCGTAGTCGTGTGCATAGTCGATTCCGGCGATGAACGACGCCACGTCGTCATAGGATTCGAAGACGAACATGCCCGGTCGCGCCGCGAATGCGCGGAACTGCTCGCGCGCCTTCTTGCTGGTTCCATTCATCCCGAAACTCCAAAGCCGAAACTCCCAAGGCGGTCGCGGCCTTCGCTCCTAGAACCCGAAGTCGATGGCATCGGCATATTGCCACAAAGCCTTGTAGGCGGCGAATGAGAGCCCTGCCGCGCCCGTAAAGGCATCATACACGTAGCCGTTGTTGACGACGACGACGTGATAGGTCCAGCGGCTGTTCACGCCCTTGAAGGCTCCGAGCAGGCGCCCCGGTGGCTTCGGCCTCAACGTCGCGATCGAGCCGCCGACGTGCGCCTGAATGGGAATGGCGCACGCTTCGCAGTTCGACCGGAAAGCGGGATCGGCTGGAGCCGCCGCCCTCCAATCCGGTGGCAATTCCGGGGCGTCCGCTGCCATGTTCCGCTCCGAAACGGTCGACAGCAACGCAAGCCTACTCGCCATTCACCGGCGCAAGTGCGCGCCGTCACGACACGGCGGCGTCGGAGATCTTCTTGGCCTGGGCGACCCAGGACTCGCGGGTGACCTTGTCGCGGGCGTCGAGCGCCTTCTCCAGCGCGCCGACCTGGCCTGCATCCCAGTCCGCGAACTGCCAGAAGTGGAACACGCCGAGGTCGTTGAGGCGCTGCTCGAGCTTGGGCGTGATGCCGGAGATGCGCTTCAGGTCGTCGGCTTCGCCGCGCGGGGCAGCGATGCCCCTGAAATCGCCGGCGGGCTGGACGGGCAGCTCCTCGACGGGCGGGGCCACCGAGGCACCGACGTCGACGCCGGACCCTGCCTGGCTGCGCTCGAGGCCGTCGATGGCCGCACGCGCGATCAGGTCGCAATAGAGCGTGATGGCGCGGCCGGCGTCGTCGTTGCCGGGGATCGGAAAATTGATGCCGTCGGGATCGCAGTTGGTATCGATGATCGCCACGATCGGGATGCCGAGCTTCTGGGCCTCCTTGATCGCGATGTCCTCCTTGTTGGTGTCGATCACGAACAGGAGATCGGGCAGGCCGCCCATATCCTTGATGCCGCCCAGCGCCTTGTTGAGCTTGTCGCGCTCACGCTGGATGTTCAGCATTTCCTTCTTGGTCCGGCCTGTGGTCTCGCCGGCCAGGATCTCGTCGAGCTGGCGCAGGCGCCGGATCGACATCGAGATGGTCTTCCAGTTGGTCAGCGTGCCGCCAAGCCAGCGATGATTGATGAAGTACTGGGCGCAGCGGCCGGCCGCCTCAGCAATCGAGTCCGACGCCTGCCGCTTGGTGCCGACGAACAGCACGCGGCCGCCCTTGGCCACGACCTCGGACACCGTCAGGAGCGCCTGATGCAGCATCGGCACGGTCTGCGCGAGATCGACAATGTGGATGTTGTTGCGAGCCCCGAAGATGAAGGGCTGCATCTTCGGGTTCCAGCGGTGGCTCTGGTGTCCGAAGTGAACGCCAGCTTCCAACAGCTGACGCATATTGAACGCGGGAAGCGCCATAGGTCGTCCTCGTTTTCCGGTTGATCCTCCGCCGACCCGAGAGAAGGACCCTGAGGTCCCACCGGAGCAGCGACCGGGGCTTTTAATCCGGACACCGCGAGGGTCGACGTGTGTGATGACGGGAGTTGTACGCGTGCTGCGGTGCAATGACAAGCCGGCTTCGCCAGATCCGGTCCACAGCTCGAGCCCGATCGTCCCGTGCCGCCGTAAACCATTCAAAAATATTGTGTTTACGCAATCTTTGCATCCCGCCACTAGACATTCTTCAGGCGCACCCCATTTGGAATGGTGCGACAATTTGTCAATACACCCACGGCGGGAGACCACCATGAATGTTCTCAATTGGCTCGGCGGCACTGGCCTCGCCGGTCTGTTCCTGATCCTGTTTGCCCTGATCGCGCTCAAGTCCACGGTGAAGTTCGTGCCGCAGGGCTACAACCTGACGGTCGAGAACTTCGGCAAGTACACGCGGACG
>JANOJW010000663.1:0-7820 GCA_031418955.1 Hyphomicrobiales bacterium
TGCATCACCCCCATCCCCGGCCCTTCCCCCGGCGAGGGGGAAGGGAGAAGTGGGTGGGGCGACGAATCTCCCACGGTGTGGGCGACACGGTCTTCCATTTCGCTGAATGGGGCTTCGATGAGAGTCAGGCGGTTCGCGAACTGCGCAACCAGAGTGGAACCCTCACGAACCGCATCCGGATCGCGGTCAAAGGCGAGGACGCGCGCGTCCGCTGCCTCGAGGATAGCGCGGGTGTAGCCGCCGGCGCCGAAGGTGCCGTCGATGATGATGTCGCCGTCGCGGGGAGCGAGCGCTGCGAGCACCTCGGCGAGCATCACCGGGCGGTGTCGGGAAACGTGGGCGGCGTCGCTCATGACGCGTCGTCGGGGCCGCCGTCACCGCGCTGCGGCAGTGTGCCGAGCAGGCGACGATGGGCGTTCACTTTATCGCGGGCTTGAGCGCGGCGGGCTGCGAAGCCGGCAGGCTCCCAGAGCTGGAATTTGTCGCCCAGGCCCACAAACGTGATCTCGGCAGCACCGTCGCCAAGGCCCAAGTGCGTGCGCAGACTTTGAGGAAGCACGATACGTCCGTCCGGATCGAGGCTGAGGATCTGGACGTCACCATAGAGCGCGACAGAGAGCACGTCCCGCTCGTCCGAATAATCCGGCAGGCCGCCGAGAAGCCCGTCGATCTTGCGGGCGAGCCTTTCGCCGCCAGCATCGAGGGCGCGAGCATCGAGCGCGGGGTAGCAATAGAGGCTCGGTGGCCCGGATTGTTCGGCGGCACGGCCATATCGGTCGCGCTCGAGAACAGCGCGGAAAGCGGCCGGGACCGAGATCCGCCCCTTGGCGTCGATGCGATTCGTGAATGTCGAGACAAAGCGGTCCATCCGGATCTTAGCTGGGCGCTTCAGCTGCCCATGCCTTGGCATTGCCTGCCTTCGGCATGACGCATCCGCGCCGTTTCCCCCTGGACGCAACACGACGGTGCCTGCCGGCATTCGATCAGCCGCACGGGCCCTGACGCGGGAGGTCGCCTGCACCCCGAAATCCGAGGCTTGGCGCCGCTACCCGCGTCGTGGGCCCGGTGCGGACGGGCAATGATGGGATCTCATGGGATAAGATGGGTGTCAATGGAATCGGATGGTCAAGGCACGAAAGCTGTGGACATGATGCGATCGTGCACGGTTGGCGGCTGAGGCCCGGCCCGCGTATCGTTCGGCGAGAGCGCGGCTCGCCGCGAGACCATCCGTCCGGACCACGCCATGCCCCGCCAGATGCACCTGAACCTGTTCATCCAGAGCCGCGGCCACCACGAGGCATCGTGGCGGCATCCGGGCGCCTCCAAACTGCCGCTGACCGACATCGATTACACGGTGGAGTGCGCGCGAAAGGCGGAGGCCGGGCTGTTTGATTCGATCTTCCTCGCCGACGTGCTGGGCCTGTGGAACGACGTCCGGGCAACGCCGTTCAACTGGCTCGAGCCGATCACCACGCTGGCCGCCGTATCAATGGCGACGAAGCACATCGGGATGATCGCGACGGCGTCGACGACCTATACCGAGCCCTACAATCTGGCCCGGCAGTTCGCCTCGCTCGATCACATCTCGCGTGGTCGGATCGGCTGGAACATCGTGACGACGTGGTCGCATCAGGCGGGCTCGAACTATGGCGGGCTGCAGGTGACGCATGCCGACCGTTACGAGCGCGCCGAGGAGTACATGGCGGTGGTCAACGGCCTGTGGGACAGCTGGGCCGACGACGCGGTCGCCGACGATCGCGCGGGCGGGCTCTACGCCGATCCGACGAAGGTGCGCGCCATCGACCACAAGGGCGCGCACTATCAGGTGAAGGGGCCACTCAACCTGCCGCGCTCGCCGCAGGGGCGGCCGGTCTATGTGCAGGCGGGGTCGTCGGACACGGGCCGGGATTTCGCGGCACGGCACGCCGAGGCGGTGTTCACCGCGCACCTGGAGCAGGCGACGGCCAGAGCTTTCTACCAGGACCTGAAGGCGCGCGTTGCCGCCGCCGGGCGCGATCCTGCGCAGGTGCTGATCCTGCCTGGCTTCTCAGCCGTGATCGCAGCGAGCGAGCGCGAAGCGCTGCGATACTCCGACGAGCTCGATGCGCTCACCGACGTCGAGATCGGGCGCTCGCGCATGTCGGGCCGGTTCGGCGGCTATGATTTCTCCAAGTTGCCGCTCGACACGGTGCTCTCGGTCGACGACTTCCCGCCGCCCGACACCATCGAGGCGTCGCGCAGCCGGACCGAGGTGATCGTCAACTTCGTGAAGAACGAACGTCCAACGTTGCGCCAGCTACTGGCCAAGCTCGCCGGCGCACGCGGGCACTTCACGTTCGCCGGTACGCCCGAGCAGTGCGCCGACTTGATGCAAGACTGGATCGACAATGGCGTATCCGACGGCTTCAACCTGATGCCACCGGTGTTACCCCAGATGCTCGACGTGTTCATTGCCGAGGTGGTGCCGATCCTCCAGAAGCGCGGACTGTTCCGTCGCGCGTATAGCGGGGCGACGCTGCGCGAACATTTCGGCCTGACGCGGCCGGCGGCGTGATACGCGACGGCATGAAGAGCACGATCCCCATCGCCAAGCGCATCGTCCTGATCGGTGGCGGGCACGCGCATGTCACGGTGCTACGCGCATTCGGCATGACGCCCGAGCCGGGTGTCGCCATCACGTTGATCGCAAAGGAACTCGACGCGCCGTACTCCGGCATGCTTCCGGGCTTCGTTGCGGGCCACTACACGCTCGACGACTGCCACATCGACCTTGTGCGGTTGGCACACTCCTGCGATGCGCGATTGATCCATGGCGAGGCGGTCGGGGTCGATCGTCGGCAGCGACGGGTGATGATCCAGGGGCGTCCCGCCCTCGGCTATGACGTGCTGTCCATCGACACAGGGATTACGCCGCAGTTCGGCGATATCGACGGAGCATCCGAGCATGCGATCGCTGTGAAGCCCGTGTCGACGTTCGCGCCGCGATGGGAGGCGCTGTACGCGCGGGCGATGCGGCCGGATGGACCTCGTCGCATCGTGGTCGTGGGCACGGGAGCGGCCGGATTCGAGCTGGTGCTCGCCATCCGCCATCGCCTGCGTGCGGACGCCGCCCGCCATGGCATCGACGCCGCGTCGTTTCATTTTGCGCTGATCGGCAGCGGCGGGGTGCTGCCGACCCACAACGCACGCGCACGCAGCCTTGGCCTTGCGGCCTTGCGGGACCGGTCGGTGGAGGTGATCGAGCGCGACGCGGCGGTGCATATCGCGCCAAGAGAAATCACGCTTTCGAGCGGGCGTCGGATCGCGGCGGACGCCGTGCTGGTGACGACGAAGGCGGCGCCGCCGGTCTGGTTCGCCGACACCGACCTGCCGCGCAACGCGCAAGGGTTTCTGGCCGTGCGACCGAGCTTGCAACTGCTCGACGACGAGGACGTGTTTGCGGTCGGCGACTGCGCGGCGGTGGTCGAGTATCCGCGCGAGAAGGCCGGCGTGTTTGCCGTGCGGCAGGGCCCGCCGCTCGCCGAGAACTTGCGTCGGCGCGCGCGTGACGCTGCGGCAAAGCCGTTTCATCCGCAGCGCCAGTTCCTGACGCTGCTGTCGCTCGGAGATCGTTCGGCGATCGCGGCGCGCGGGACCTTTGCGGCAGCCGGCCAATGGGCTTGGATCTGGAAGGATCGCATCGACCGCACGTTCATGGACCGATTCAACGTGATGCCGACGATGGCAATTTCGGAGGCCGATGCCGACGCGAGTGACGCCATGCGGTGCGGGGGCTGTGCGGCGAAGATCGGCCCGCTGACGCTGGCGCGCGCGCTCGACCGGCTCGGGAGCCCGCTCGTGCCACTTGCCGTGAAGGATCAGTCGCCGGGGGACGACGCGGCGGTGCTGGATCTGGGCGCGGCAAGCGGCGAACTTCGACTCGAGACCGTCGACTTCTTCCGCGCGATCTGGCCCGAGCCCTATGTGATGGGCGAGATCGCGGCGGCGCATGCGTTGAGCGACGTGTTCGCGAAGGGCGGTGTGCCGGACCATGTGCTGGCGGTCGCCGTGCTGCCGTACGCAGCACCACGCCAAAGCGAGGATGATCTCTATCAGCTGATGGCCGGCGCCCGGGCCGTGTTCGACGCCGAAGGTGTGGCGCTGGTCGGCGGACACTCGGGCGAAGGCCAGGAGATGTCGATCGGCTTCTTCGTGTCGGGGCGGGTGGCGCGCGACGACCTCGTGCCCAAGCGGGGCTTGCGCGCCGGCGACGTGCTGATTGTGACCAAACCGCTCGGGACCGGGATCGTGTTCGCCGCGTGGATGCGGGGCAAGGCACGGGCACGCGAGATCGCCGCCGCACTCGGCTCGATGCGGCGCACGAACGCGGCTGCTGCCAGCATCCTGCGCGCGCATGGGGTCAGTGCGGCGACGGACGTGACGGGCTTCGGGCTCGCCGGGCACCTGATCGAGATGCTGGAGGCGTCGGGCGTCGGCGCCCGCATCGACTGGGCGCGCTGCCCGCTGCTGCCGGGTGTGGCGGCGCTCGCGGAGGCGGGCATCGGGTCGACGCTGCTGCCCGAGAACCTGGCGCTGGCGGCGAAGGTCGCCGGCGTTGGACGAAGCGATCCGCGGCTCGCGATCCTGTTCGACCCGCAGACGTCGGGCGGGCTGATTGCAGGAATTCCCGCGGCGCAGGCGGAAGCTTGTCTTGCGGCGCTTGCTGCCTGCGGTCTGACGGCTGCAGCGATCGGTGACGTCGTCGCGCTCGAGGCGGCGGAAGGCGCGAGCGTCGTCGTCGTGTAGAGGCCCTGCGATGCGCGCTGTGGTGCGCGCGCATCAGCCAGATGGCCCGGGGTAATCGCTTTTGATTGAACTTCGGTGGTGAGCCTCGAGCGAACTCCCTCCCCCCTTGCGGGGGAGGGCTGGGGTGGGGGGTGTGCAAAGCGGCCAGGTGGGGGGGTGCAATTCATCAGCGTTGTGCACCACCCCCATCCCCGCCCTTCCCCCATCCCCGCCCTTCCCCCGTCGAGGGGGAAGGGAGAAGCAGAGGACGGCGTCCGTGCTGGCGGTCCGACAGTCACAAGTGCGATTGCCCTGCTGGATAGCGGCCTACACGATTTCGTTGGCGAGTTTGGTTTCGCCGCGTTGCAGGCGGCCGACGTTGTCGATGAGCAGGTCGATCACGCGGTCCTCGTAGCGGCAGGTCTCGCCGGCCGAGTGGGGCGTCACGATCACTTGGCGGATGGCCCACAGCGGCGAGGACCCCACGAGCGGCTCCTCGACCGTCACGTCGATGCCGGCGCCGGCGATCTTCTTGGCCTGCAGCGCCGCGACGAGAGCCGGTTCGTCGACGACCTTGCCGCGCGCCACGTTGACGAGGAACGCCGTCGGTTTCATCGCGGCGATCGCCTGCGCGTTGAACAGGCCGGTGGTCTCCGGGGTGAGCGCCGTGGTCAGCACCACGAAATCGGCGCGCGGGACGAGCGACAGCAATGCCTTGTCCGCATGGATTTCGTCGACCGCGCCGCCGCCTTTGGCGGGATCGCGCCGGGTGCCTATCACCGTCATGCCGAACGCCTTGCACAGCGCCGCGAGCCGCCTCCCGATGCCGCCGAGGCCGACGATCAGCACCGTCTTGCCTTGGATCTCGTCCTCACGGATGCGGCGGTCGCCCTGCATGGGGCGCCAGTGCTTACCCGTCTGGTGATCACGCAGGAGGTGCAACTGGCGGGAGAGGGACAGCATCAGCGCGATGGCGTGCTCGGCGACGGCATTGGCGTTGACGCCCTGCGCGCTGGCGAGCCGGATGCCGTGCGCTTTCATCACGGCCCGGTCGTACTGGTCGGTGCCGGCGCTGATGGACTGGATCAGTTTGAGCTTCTTTGCTTTCGGCGCCAGCTCGTTCTTCCACATCATGGAGACAGAGAGAACATCGGCGTTCGGGATCTTGGCCTCCAGCTCGGCGAAGTTGCGCGCGATCTCGAAGCGCATGCCGGATTGGCGGGCGGTGAACGGCTCGGCGAACTCATACGCGACGTGAGCGAAGAGGACGTTGAGGTCTTTGCTCGGCGGCATCGTGGTCATCAGGGGCTCGCTGTTGGTGTTTGGAACAAGCCTGACACCGTTGTGCGGCGCTTTCAACCTGGCGCGTAGGGCGCAATAGGCGGCCTGCACTTGCCGCCGTATTGCGCCACACGGGCACAACGCTCCGGGGCGGCGCAATACGCCCCCGAAGGCGGGGGCTATTGCACCCTACGTTCGCGCGATCCGACACCGCGCCGCCGCTTCCCGCGCCCGCTTCGCCCCGTCGCGGGCCATCTCGGCGCACAGGCCGGTGTAGGCTACGGGATCGAGCAGTCGGGCGATCGCGGCCTTGTCGATATGCTGGGAGACGCGCGGGTCGGCGGCGAGGAGATCGGAGAACGCCCGGCCCTGCTCGACGGAGGCTTGGGCGGCGTCGTAGACGATATCGTGCGCGTGCTGGCGGCCAAGTCGGGTCCCGAGTTCCAGCATGATCGCCTCGGCCATGATCAGGCCGCCGCCGAGATCGAGGTTTTTCCGCATGCGGGCGGGATCGAGTTTGAGGCCGCGCAGGATTTCTGTGAGGCGTGCGAGCATGTCACCCGTCGCGATGGCCGCGCGTGATTCAGCGACGTCCATCATCAGCGTCGTGGTGCGGTCGGCCTCGTGCTCGGTCTGCATCGCCTCGAGTGCGAGCGGCACTTGGGACCGCACCTCGGCGGCGAGCGCGATGACGTCCTGGCAGAGCTTCGGGTTGCGCTTTTGCGGCATGGTCTACGAACCGACGGTGCCTGGTGGGACGGGCTCCTCGACCTCGCCGAACTCGGTTTTCATGAGGGTGTAGATCTCGCGGCCGATTTTGGCGCAGGTGGCGGCGAGCAACCCGAGCAGGCAGACGTTCTCGGCCAGGTGATCGCCGAGTGCGCGCGAGGGCACGGCCATGGTGCCGAAGCCCAGATGTTTTCCGATGCCGGCTTGGACGGGCGGGCCGTGCTTGCCGAGAGAGGCGTAGGTGCCGGCGCCGCCGCCGAGCATGGCGACGAACAGACGCGGGGCTGCCTGCTCCAATCGTTCCACATGGCGCAGCAGCTCGTCGATCCACACCGCGACCTTGTAGCCGAAGGTCGCCGGCACCGCGTGCTGGCCGTGCGTGCGGCCGGGCAGCGGCATGTCGGCGCTGCGCTCGGCGAGATCGGCCATGGCCGAGAGCAGCTCGCCGATCTGGCGGAGGAAGATCTTGTGTGCGCGGCGCAGAACGAGAAGGTCGCCGGTCTGCGTGATGTTCTGCGTGGTGGCGCCCCAATGCACCCAGCCGCCGTGCGGTTCACCGGTGACGCGCGCCAGCTCCCAGACGAGGGGCACGAGCGTGTGGCCGGTGCGCTTGAAACCTTCGGCGAGGCGCGCGCGATCGAATTTTTCAAGACGTGCGGCGACGGCGATCGGCTCGACAGCGTCTTGCGGGATGATGCCGAGCTCGGCCTGCGCCCGGGCCAACGCCACCTCGACGTCGAGCCACGCCTGCCAGCGGCTGTCCTGCGCGTACAGCGCGCGGATGCCGGGATCGGAAACGCGGGCGGCGGTGGGCAGGGCGTCGGTCATTGCGGGCTCGCGGGAAGAGGTTGAAACGGGCACCGCGATCTTAGCTCAGCGCCCTGCGTCGCGCGACGGGCGGTATGGGCCCAGGCTGTGTGAAAACTCCAGCGCAATGTGATAACGTACCGCCTGACTGAATCGCAGGGGGCGGGGGCTCGATGGCTGGGTTCGTTGAAGGGCTGGATCGCAGCCAGAGCGCCATGTTCCCGGCGTCGCTCGACGAT
>JANOJW010000664.1:0-5009 GCA_031418955.1 Hyphomicrobiales bacterium
GGCAACCATGTAGGCCTTCGCTTTGAGTGAAAGTAGCGAGCGAGGCCATGATAAGCGTCTGCAAAATTGATAGCGGAAGGCTGAACGGATCCCGTAACGGTGTCAGTCGGCGTTGACGATCGCGCTTGACGGGGAGCAGCGGTGTCCAAGAGCCTCTCGTTGTCCCTCCCATACACCATTAAGGATGGCCATACTCCTTGCGATTCTGGGGTTCGAGAGGAGCCGCCAGAACGACTTGGCCATGGCCGCTCTGGTCAGGTCGGGCTCGAAGGGTTCAACGACCGCCGCTACCACGCAGATCTCGGACGGCGAGCGCCAACAGGAGTCGAGACCGTTGGCCGGAGGTATCGGTAAACTCTTTTTCAATTTAATCTAAGGTAGATTGCACTTAAGGCTTACGTCACTCCTGCCCCGTGATCCCCGCATTGGTTTGGCGGAACCTGGGTCAAGAACCCGCCTTCCCACCAGGCGGGTTCTTTTCTCTACGCCATTCGCCCGGGTTGTACGGTTCTCGCCCTGCTTACCCAGCGGATCTCTGCGGCCATGCTCGACGCCTTCGACATCGAACTCCTCGTCCTCGCAGTATTAGCTAGTGATGTATGGGCTCGATTTTTGTGGCTACGGAGCGTCGATGCCCGCCGGCAACAGGCGGGGATTTAGCTCATGCTGGCAGATCGAGACTTACCATACACGCGGGTGCCCCGAATCGAGCGTTTCGACGCCGACGATCTTGCGGATCTTGCACGCCTCGACAAACATGCCTCGGACGACTGCGACCGGCGGCTACTCGCAGTCGCAGTGGTCCTCTATCCATCCGTCGTCCGGATCGCCGTGTTGGTCGCCGCATCGGGGACAGCCGCCAATGCACGAGCCGCCGGGGTCGGCGCATGCACCACGCGCACGCTTCTGCGCTTCTATCCCCGGGAGGACAGTCAGTTGCTGAAAGCGTCGGTGCGCATCAGGCACCTCGTTCCGATGTCACCGCTCCGCCAGGTTATGGAAGAATTTCACCAGCATCTGGGCTTGGCCAAACAAGCACACCTGACCGCGGTTACGGAATCATTCGGCACAGCCGATCGTGTGCAGTATGCAGTCGCCGCTAAGGCATGGCAGCACGCCGCCGGTCGAACCCGAGCATTCCTGGTGGAGTTGCAGAAGATACTGCAGCTCGATCAGGTTGCGCCCTCGCAAGACGAGCATGACAGCGTCACCTGCCTGCTTACCGATGTTGAAGCCGGAAGGCATCCGATGCTCGATGGGACGGGCGATGTGAGCTTGCCCGACGCTTTTAATCGGAGGCAGACCGACCGAGTGCGCGTATGTTTACCAGCCGTCATGATCACCGCTGAGGGTGAGCAATCGGTAATCGTCCGAGACCTGTCGGCGACCGGCCTCGGCCTCGACCTGGCGCGACATCTGGCAGTCGACACAGCGGTTGTTGTGCGTGTCGCTCCATTGCTGAGCCTCGAAGGCGTCGTCGTATGGTCCGAAATCGGCCGCGCCGGCGTTCGACTTTCGGTACCCTTGACGGGCGGCAATCCCTTCTATGCGTTTTGCATTCGTCCCAAGTGAATCTGATGATCGGTCATTTCGACTGGCGGTCTGTGCAGTCGGTCTCGGCCGAGCAGGGTGAGCTGTCGGGAGCCAAATGAGTCACACGGCCTGGATCTCATTTTGATATGATTGCCCGAAGCTGATCTTCCCACTTCGTCGTAAGCGCCCCATGATCGGCCTTGGCGGTAGGGCGTCGGTTTCCGGCGTCGGTTTCCGCTTGACGGGCGGCGGTCTGGCCAGCGACGCTATCGCGTCGGTTTGGCGACGTTCCAGGGCAGCAGCGCCTCGACGTCGGCGGGTGTGGTCGCCTGGGGCAGCTTCTCGAAGATCAGGCACAAATAGGCATAGGGCTCGAGGCCATTGGCCTTCGCCGTCTCGATGATGCTGTAGAGTTTTGCCGAGGCGTGCGCGCCGGCGGGCGTGTCAGAGAACAGCCAATTTTTTCTTCCGATGACAAAAGGCCGGATCGCATTCTCGCACAGCACGTTCGAGATCTCGACGCGGCCATCATCCAGATAACGCACGAGACGCGGCCAATCGGCTGCGAGATAGTTGATCGCCTCGCCGGTCAACGATCGCGGCGGGACTGAACCAAGGTTCCTGTCGAGCCACGCGCGCAACTCGTCCCAGATCGGCTTCGCTTTCTCTTGTCGCAACTTGTGCCGCTGTTCTGCGGTCATCTTTGCGTCGCGTGCGACTTTCTCAACGGCGTAGAGTTTGCGGATGATGACCAGCGCTTCCGGCGCCAGGCCGCGCTCTTGGCCGACGATCGCGTGCTGCGCCTGCACTGCTTTGACGAAGCGTCTGCGCGCATGATCGAGACAGCCGACGTGTTTCATGCCGTCGCGCTTGCCCGCCGCGTTGTAGCCCGCGTAGTCGTCGGATTGCAGATAGCCTTGGTAATCCGATAAAAGTCGCATCGGCACCGAAGCGGCTCGCGTGGCCGCATGGTCGAACAGAATGCTCTGGCGTCCAGGCGCGCCGCCGCGACGCACCCACATGTAGGACTTGTCCTTCGCGGCGCGACCTTCTTCTTTCAGAACCTGCACCGTCGTCTCGTCCATCTGCAGGACGTCGTAGGCGAGCTGCTGCGCGTCGAAGAGGTCGATCAGCGGCTGCACGAGGTCGCCGAGCTTGATCATCCACGCCGCCATGGCCGTGCGCGACACGCTGATCCTATATCGCGCGAGAATGCCTTCGAGGCGGTATAGCGGCAGTCCGTCGGCGTATTTCGATACCGCAATGAAGGCGGCGAGTTCCGGCGAACAGTTGCTCTTCGGCAAGGGTTGCGCCGGCAGCGGTGCGGTGATGACGGCAGGTCCATCGTGATCGGCGCCCTCGCACGAACGGCACGCATACTTGAAGCGCACATGCTGCTTCACGAACCCACGCGCCGGCACCATACCGATCTGTTCGCTCGTCACCTCGCCGATGCGCGAGAGTTGGCAGCCGCACGCGCACGTTTTCTGCGCCTCGGGAATATCATGCTCGATGCGCGTGCGCGGCAACTGCGGATCGATCGGCTTCCTCTTGCCGCGTTCGCGCGTGTGTGCGGGTACGACGATCTCGGCCGCTTGCGCGTCGGCTCCGGGCTTCGTGCCGAGCGCTTCTGCTTCGTTGAACAGATCGGGATGGCCGAGGCCACTGAGCTTCTCGGACGACGGCGCGAACTGCTGATACGTCGCAAGCCGAAGTTTCTCTTCGAGGATTTTGATGTGCGCGTCGCGGCCCGCAATTGCAGCTTTCAGCTCCGCGATCTCGTCGCGCTCCGGCGTCGGTGATGTGTCGGGTGTGCCCACGCCGCAGTGCTATCTGATTTGCGCGTGTCGCGCGCGTCACGCGGGCTGAGATCTTCACAGCACACTGCGATATTCGAGCGCGCGATGCGGCCTCAATTGCTTGAGGTCGAGACCTTCGAGCAGCCACAGGAACTGATCCTCGGTCAATGTAACGACCGGTGGGCGCGGCGACGCGCTTTCAAGAGCCGCCAAGTGCGCCGGCCACTTGAACCGCTCCTCTTCGAGCCGCTTCAGCCACAGGCAGAAGCCCGAGCGCTGCCAGTAGAGAACCTTGATCTGGTTACGGCGCTTGTTCGTGAAACAAAACAAATTCCGGCTGAACGGATCGAACCGCAGCGTCGCCTCGACCATCGTCGACAGCCCGTTGATGCCGAGCCGGAAGTCCACCGGTTCTTGCGCCAGATAGATCGTGATGTCGCCATACGTCGGCGGCGACACCGCCGATGACCGCTTGCCCGAACCGCCGCCCATGCCCGCTCCGTCGCTCATCGCTGCAACGGCACAGTCTGCCCGCGTTCGGCGCGCGGCGTCAGAAGACGTTCATGAGGCGCTTACACTTCGTCAGCGCGTCGCGTTTTTCGTTATCGTAGGCGTATCGATTATAGACCACGTCCGTCACGCCCCGACTCTCCGGGCTATGATTGAGGACGAGCGCGCGCACGTGGGTCGGTAGTCCGAGCCGGGCCAGCTCTGTGCCGACGGTGCGCCTCAAGTCATGTGGTCCGGCTCCCGAAATATTGAGCTCGACGTTGAGACGGTTCATCGCGCGAGAGATCGCGTCCGGGATGATCGGCACGTCGCACCCGTCGAGCAGTGGGCTCGGAAACAGGTACTCGCTGTTGCGGCGGGACGCACCGAGTGCGGCGCGAACGTGTAGTCGGCGTCGGGATGCCCGGGCCCAGGTCGGCTGTCCGGACATTGCCGCAATGTCCGGGCGGCGCCACGGCGATCGATGCAGGCCTGAGCACCCACGCTCGGCGGTCCGCGGCCCGGCGCCGAAATTTTTTTACCGAACTTTTGCACCTGTGATTCCCGTCACATCCGAGGCGGCCCGTTTCAACTAGATTTGGTCTCAGGCAACCCCGACCCAGCCTTCAACCGGTCACCGAGCCGACCAACCCGCAGGAGACGATCATGACCCGCCTTGCTCTCGCCCTCGCCGCCAGCCTCGCTGTCCTCGCCCAGCCGGCCGCCGCCATGAACCACCAGAATGGTAGTGGCGGTCATCACCAGGCCAGCCGACATCAAAGCGGCGGCCATCATCAGGTCAGGCATCACCGCCCGCACCACACGCCGCACCACCAGGTGCACGTCCATCACCACAAGCCGCACCACGCGCCGGTGCACGTCGTCCACCACCACCCGAAGCCGCAGCACCACACGCCCGTCTATCACAAGCCGGTGGTCGTGCATGTCGCGAAGCCGATCGTCCACGAGAAGGTCTGCGTCGACTACTTCAAGGATGGCTACGGCCGCCTCTTCCGCAAGCAGGTCGAGTGCCCCAAGCCGGTGGTAAAGGTGGTCGAGGTTCCGGTCGTCCCCGCCCATCGCGTGGTTCCGGTGACGCCGTCCTCCGCCGAGGGGGAGCCGCAGAGTTAAGCACCGACCAAACCTGCCTGAGGTCCGCTCGTCGAAAGGCGAGCGGACCTCTCGCAT
>JANOJW010000665.1:0-6692 GCA_031418955.1 Hyphomicrobiales bacterium
GCATCGGGTTCGGGTACCCGAACTTCTCCTTCATCTCGCCGCGCACGACTTTGTTGTAGTGCTCCTTCATGCGGGGCACATAGCCGGCCGGACGGGGCTTCGCTGACGCGCGCTCACCCTTTGGCTGTGCGTCCTTTGCCCGGCCCTTGCCCTGCGGCTGGCCGCCCTTGGCCTGCGGAGCGCCCTTGGCGTCCTTCGCCGGCTTCTCGGCCTTCTTGTCGTCTTTCTCGGCCATGGTCAGCTCTTCCTGTCAGGAATGATCTCGCCCGAGCGCTTGGCGAAGCGCACTTTCTTGCCGTCGGGCATGATCCGGAATCCAACGCGCGTGGGTTTGCCGTCCTTGGGATCTTCCAGCGCCAGGTTCGAGATATTGATCGGACCTTCCTTGGAGATGATGCCCGCTTCCTGCGTCGTAGTCTGGCGCTGATGGCGGCGCACCATGTTGACGCCGCGCACGAAGGCCCGGTTCTCCTTCGGACGCATCTCGACCACTTCGCCGGTCTTGCCCTTGTCGCGGCCGGCGAGGACGACGACGTGGTCGCCCTTATTGATCTTCAGGGATGGCATCAGAGCACCTCCGGCGCCAGCGACATGATCTTGACGTGCTTGCGGGCGCGCAACTCGCGCGTCACCGGTCCGAAAATGCGCGTGCCCACGGGATCGCCCTGGGCGTTGATCAGCACCGCCGCATTGCGGTCGAAGCGGATCAGCGAGCCGTCGGACCGGCGTACACCCTTGGCGGTGCGCACGATCACGGCTTTCATCACCTGGCCCTTCTTGACGCGACCGCGCGGGATCGCATCCTTGACGGACACCACGATGGTGTCGCCGATCGTCGCGTACTTGCGCTTCGATCCGCCGAGCACCTTGATGCACAGCACCTTTCGGGCGCCCGAGTTGTCGGCCACGTCGAGGCTCGATTCCATCTGGATCATTGGTCGTCTAACCTTGTCTTGAGCGGCAACCGGCAATCGGCAACCGGCAGTCGTTTCTCTCTTGGTCCGGGCTGGCCTGCATCGACTGCCGATTACCGGCTGCCGACTGCCTCTCCGCTCATGCAGTCCTGTTCAGGACCACCCACCGCTTGTTCTTCGAGATCGGTGCCGATTCCTCGATCCACACCTTGTCACCGATCTTGTGGACGTTGGTCTCGTCGTGAGCGTGGTATTTCTTCGAGCGCCGCACCGTCTTCTTGAAGAGCGGATGCGTGAAACGGCGCTCGACCTCGACCACGATGGTCTTGTTGTTCTTGTCGGAAACGACGACGCCTTGGAGGACGCGCTTCGGCATGATCTAGCTTCCCTGTTCTCAGCCGTTGCTCTTTGAGGCGGCGGCCCCGCGCTTCTGGCGGGAGATGGTCATGATGCGCGCGATCTCGCGGCGGACGATCCGCACGCGCGCGGTGTTCTCGAGTTGTCCCGACGCGCGCTGGAAGCGCAGGTTGAACTGCTCTTTCTTGAGCTTGACGAGCTCGTCGTCGAGCTGGTCGAGCGACAGACCCTTGAGTTTCTCGGCCGCCATGGCACTAACCTCGATCGTTCAAACGGCGCCAGGCGCCTCAGAAAATTCGCGTCACGATGCGCGTCTTGACCGGCAGCTTCGCCGCGCCCAGCTCGAGCGCCTCGCGCGCGATCTGGTCGGAAACGCCGTCGATCTCGAAGATGATGCGGCCGGGCTTCACCCGACAGACCCAGAGCTCCGGCGAGCCCTTGCCCGAGCCCATTCGCACTTCGGCCGGCTTCTTGGTCACCGGTATGTCGGGGAACACGCGCATCCAGTTGCGGCCAGCGCGCTTCATGTGGCGCACGATCGCCCGGCGCATGGCCTCGAGCTGGCGGGCCGTGAGCCGCTCCGGCTCTACGACCTTGAGACCATGCGAGCCGTAGACCAGCAAGGTACCACCCTTGGCCTGGCCATGGATGCGGCCCTTGAAGGCCTTCCGGAACTTGGTGCGCTTCGGTTGCAACATCGTCGTGTTCCTTTGGCGCCTTCAGATGCCCACACATGGCGTCCGGCGCGTAAAACTCTCAGGCCTGCTCGCCGCCGCCGCCACCACCGGGTCCACCAGGTGTACTGCCGCGACCCCCGCGGCCGCCGCGATCACCACGGTCACCACGGTCACCCCGGTCACCCCGGTCACCGCGATCGCTGCGCGGACGGCCGCCGCCACCGCCCTCCTGGGCCTCCATGGAGCGCCTCTCGGACGCCATCGGATCGTGCTCGATGATCTCGCCTTTGAAGATCCAGACCTTGATGCCGATGATGCCGTACGCGGTGCGCGCGATGCCGTAGCCGAAGTCGATATCGGCACGCAGCGTATGCAGCGGCACGCGGCCCTCGCGATACCACTCGACGCGGGCGATCTCGGCGCCGCCGAGGCGGCCCGACACGTTGATGCGGATGCCGAGCGCGCCGAGGCGGAGCGCCGACTGGACAGAGCGCTTCATAGCGCGACGGAATGCAATCCGCTTCTCGAGCTGCTGGGCGATGGCTTCGGCAACGAGCGAGGCGTCGATCTCGGGCTTCCTCACCTCGACGATGTTGAGGTGCACCTCCGACGACGTCAGCTTCGCGATCTCGCCGCGCAGCTTCTCGATGTCCGCGCCCTTTTTGCCGATCAGGATACCGGGACGCGCGCTGTGCACGGTGACGCGGCACTTGCGATGTGGCCGCTCGATGACGACTTTGGAGATACCGGCCTGGCGTTGGTGCACGAGGATATGCTTCCGGATCGCCATGTCCTCGTGAAGGAGCCGGCCGTACTCTGCGCGGCCCGCGAACCAGCGGCTGTCCCAGGTGCGGTTGATGCCCAGGCGCAGGCCGATCGGATTGACCTTGTGACCCATCAGGCGGCCTCCTCTGCTGCCGGCGCCGGCGGAACTTCGCGAACGACCACGGTGATCTGCGAGAACGGTTTCAGGATGCGGGAGCCTTTGCCACGGCCGCGTGCATGAAACCGCTTCATGACCAGGTTCTTGCCGACCCAGGCCTCGGCCACGACGAGGTCGTTGACGTCGAGGCCGTGGTTGTTCTCGGCGTTGGCGACGGCGCTCATCACGCACTTCTTGACGTCGTTGGCGATGCGCTTCCTCGAGAACTCGAGCTCGGCCAACGCCTTCTCGACCTTCTTGCCGCGGATCAAGGCAGCGACGAGGTTGAGCTTCTGCGGCGACACCCGAAGGTTCTTCGTGACGGCCTTGGCCTCGTTGTCCTCGAGGCCGCGCTCTCGTTTCGGCTTGCCCATGTTACTTCTTCACCGCTTTCTTGTCGCCGCTGTGGCCATGGAAGGTGCGGGTCGGCGAGAACTCGCCGAACTTGTGCCCCACCATGTCCTCGTTGACGTTGACCGGGATGTGCTTGTGGCCGTTGTAGACGCCGAACGTGAGCCCGACGAACTGCGGCAGGATCGTCGAACGGCGCGTCCAGATGCGGATGACCTCGTTGCGGCCCGACGCGCGCACCTTCTCCGCCTTCTTGAGAAGATAGCCGTCGAAGAACGGACCCTTCCAACTCGAGCGTGACATGACCTGTGCTCCTCGTGTCCGTTACTTCGCCGTGCGCGAGCGGACGATGAATTTCTGCGTGCGCTTGTTCTTGCGCGTCCTGTAGCCTTTGGTCGGCTTGCCCCAGGGCGTCGCCCAGTGCTTACCGCCCTTGGTACGGCCGCCGTTGGGATGATCGACCGGGTTCATCATCACCGAGCGCACTGTCGGGCGCGTGCCCTTCCAGCGCGTGCGGCCAGCTTTGCCGGTGACCTCGTTGGCGTGATCGGGATTGGAGACCGCGCCGACCGTCGCCATGCACTCCTGCCGTACGCGGCGCGTCTCGCCCGAGTTGAGCTTAAGGATTGCCCAGCCGCTGTCACGCCCGACGAGCTGCGCGTAGGCGCCCGCCGATCGCGCCATCTGGCCGCCGCGGCCCGGCTTCATCTCGACGTTGTGCACGATGGTGCCGACCGGCATGCCCTCGAGCGGCATGGCGTTGCCGGGCTTCACGTCGACCTTCGCGCCAGCCACGACCTTGTCGCCGACCGCGAGCCGCTGCGGCGCCAGGATATAGGCCTGATGCCCGTCCTCGTACCGCAGCAGCGCGATGAACGCGGTGCGGTTGGGGTCGTACTCCAGCCGCTCCACCGTCGCCGAAACGTCGTACTTTCGACGTTTGAAGTCGACCAAACGGTACGACCGCTTGTGGCCGCCGCCGATGTGGCGCGTGGTAATGCGGCCATGATGGTTGCGACCGCCTGTCTTGTGCAGACCCTCAACCAGGATCTTGACCGGCGGGCCCTTCCAGAGGTGGCCCTTGTCGACGAGCACCAGGTGCCTGAGGCCCGGCGACGTCGGTCTGAATGTTTTCAGTGCCATTGATCGCTCCTCAGACGCTCGTCACGTCGATGGTGTGGCCGGGCTCGAGGGTCACAATCGCCTTCTTGGTGTCGCTCTGGATCGACATGATCCCGCGGAAGCCCTTCTTCTTGCCCTTGCGCACGAGCGTGTTCACCGCCCGGACCTTGACGTTGAAGAGCTGCTCGATGGCAGCCTTGATCTGCGGCTTCGTTGCCTTGAGCGCGACGTTGAAGATCACTTGATTGACCTCCGAGGCGTAGGTCGCCTTCTCGGTGATCACCGGCGAGCGGACCACGTCGTATGCTTTGATGAGGTTGCTGCTCATTTGAAGCGCGCCTCCAGCGCATCGACCGCCGCCTTGGTCAGCACCAGCTTCTTGCGGCGGAGAATGTCATAGACGTTGATGCCGACGACCGGCAGCACGTCGATGTTGGGGATGTTGCGAGCGGCCCGCGCGAAGCCGTCATCGAGATCGTTGCCGTCGATAAACAGCGCGTTGGTGAGGCCGAGCTTCTCGAAGCGGGCGCGCAGGGTCTTGGTCTTGCCCTCGGGCGCCACGGCCTGGTCGAGCACGACGAGCTCGCCGGCCTTGGCCTTGGTCGAGAGCGCATGACGCAGCGCCAGCGCGCGCACCTTCTTGGGCAGACCGATCGCATGGCTGCGCGGCTTTGGGCCGAACGCTTTGCCGCCGCCGCGCCACTGCGGCACCGACTTGTCGCCATGCCGGGCGCCGCCGGTGCCCTTCTGCTTGTACATCTTCTTGCCGGTGACCGTCACTTCCGAGCGGTCCTGGGCATGATGCGTGCCGGCCATGCGCTTCAACTGCTGCCAGCGCACCATGCGGTGCAGCAAATCGGGGCGCGGATCGAGATTATAAATCGCGTCGTTGAGCTCGATCGATCCGGCAGACGCCGCGTCGAGCGTTGTCATCTGCGCCTGCATCACGCCTGCTCCTTGTTCGCCGCGGCCGGATCGGCGGACTTGCGGAAGGCGCCGGGACGCGGCGCATCCTTCGGCAACTGCTTCTTGACGGCGTCGCGGACCAGCACCCAACCGCCCTTGGTGCCAGGCACGGCGCCGCGCACCAGCACGAGGCCGCGCTCGACGTCCGTCTGCACCACCTCGATGTTGAGCGTGGTGACACGCTCGGCACCCATCTGGCCGGCCATCTTCTTGCCCTTGAACACCTTGCCCGGATCCTGGCGCTGGCCGGTCGAGCCGTGGCTGCGGTGGGACACCGAGACGCCGTGCGTGGCGCGCAAGCCGGAGAAATTCCAGCGTTTCATGGCGCCCTGGAACCCCTTGCCCTGATTGGTGCCGGTGATGTCGACGTGCTGGCCCTTGACGAAGTGGTCGGCCGTGATAGTGGCGCCCACTTCGATCAGGTTCTCGGGCGCCACGCGGAACTCCACGATGCGGCGCTTCGGCTCGACCTTCACCTTGGCGAAGCCTCCGCGCTCGGCCTTGTTGAGGTTCGAGGACTTGCGATGTCCAGCACCAAGCTGCACCGCGGTGTAGCCGTTCTTGTCTTGCGTGCGGTGGGCCATGACCTGAACGTTGTCGAGCTTCAGGACGGTGACGGGGATGTGCTCCCCTCCGTCCGTGAAGATCCGGGTCATCCCGACCTTCTGTGCAATCACACCGGAACGCATGAGTTCCTGTCCTTGCTCTTCGGCAATCGGCAGTCCGCAATCGGCAATCGGGAGAACCCGCTGCTGCGATCGAGCTGAACCACGTCTCGCCTACCTTCTATGACGATGCCGACTGCCGATTGCCGACCGCCGGATTAAAGCTTGATCTCGACGTCGACGCCGGCGGCGAGGTCGAGCTTCATGAGCGCGTCCACCGTCTGCGGTGTCGGATCCACAATGTCGAGCATGCGCTTGTGAGTTCGCATCTCGAACTGCTCGCGGCTCTTCTTGTCGATGTGGGGCGAGCGGTTCACCGTGAAGCGCTCGATCCGGGTGGGCAGCGGGATCGGCCCGCGCACGTCCGCCCCCGTCCGCTTGGCGGTATTGACGATTTCGCGCGTCGACGCATCGAGAACCCGATGGTCGAAGGCTTTCAGGCGGATGCGGATATTCTGGCCGTTCATGGGGTCTGTCCTGGCAATCGGCAGTAGGCAGTCGGTGCAAAACCGACTGCCTGTGGCCGCGGCTTCACTCAACGATCTTCGTCACGATGCCGGCGCCGACGGTGCGGCCGCCCTCGCGGATGGCGAAGCGGACCTGCTCCTCCATCGCGATCGGCTGGATCAGCTCGACGCTGATCTCCGCGTTGTCGCCCGGCATCACCATCTCGGTGCCCTGCTTCAGCGTCACCACGCCGGTGACGTCGGTCGTCCGG
>JANOJW010000666.1:0-4474 GCA_031418955.1 Hyphomicrobiales bacterium
GAAGTCGACCCACGCCAGATACGTCGAATCGAGCCGCATCGACTTTGCGCCGGGCACGGCTGCCTCGATGCGTTGATCGAACAGGTCGCGGTTCTTCTGGAGATACGGCAGCAGCGCGTCGAGCCACGCTTCTCCCGTGCGCCAGCCGGCCTCCGTTGCAATCATGCCGAACGAATTGTAGGAGCCGAGCCCCGAAGCCATGATGCGCGCGTCGAGCTTCTTCTTGATCTCGGCATTCGACGTGACGCAGGCGCCGACGTGCGCGCCCGCGAGATTGAAGGTCTTGGTGGCGGCGACACAGGTGATCAGGCGATCCGCGATTTCGGGCGCGGCGGTCAGCGTCGGCGTGTGCTTGGCGCCCTTGAACACGAGATCGCAGTGGATCTCGTCGGAGACGAGGATCAGGTTGCGCTCGAGGCACACCTGCGCCAACGCCTTCAGCTCGGAGGCCTGCCACACCGTGCCGCCCGGATTGTGCGGGCTGCACAGGAACACGATCTTGGAGCGCGGCGTCAGCGACTTGCGCATGGCGTCGAGGTCCATGACGTAGCGGCCGTTGGCCTTGACGAGCTCGACGTCGAGAATTTTCCGGTCATTCGCCGTGATGATGCGGCGGAACGCATGGTAGGCCGGCGGAAACACCACGACCTCGTCGCCGGGCTCCGTCACCGCCTGCAGGATGAGGCCGAGGCCCGACACGATACCGGGCGTCGGGGTGACCCAGGCCGTATCGATCCTGAGGCCGTGCCGCTTCTGCATCCAGGCGGCGCACGACTGCGCCCACGAGCCCGTGTCGGCGTAATAGCCGTGGGTGCTGCGCCCGACCTCCTCCTTCAACGCGGCGGTGACGCCGGGTGGCGCGGCGAAGTCCATGTCGGCGACCCACATCGGGATCGCGTCCGCCGATGCGATGCCCGAGTACTTGGCGATATTGTCCCACTTCGAGGCGTGGGTGCCACGGCGCTCGATCACTCGGTCGAAGTCGATCATGGGTGAAGCCTTTTCGCGAATCGGACGCGCTGGATCGAGCAGACAGGGTAGTTGTTGCGCAGCCGAACCCGAAAAGCCATCGTGTCGCAGCGGCGCGGCCCACACTTCGCACATGCACAATTCGGCGGCCGCGGCACACGAGCCGGGTCCAGGCCGCTGCCGGGCGGCTGAGTGTCGTTTGAATGATTCACTTGTCAAAGAGCGCGCCGGATGCGGGTGGCATCCGAAGGCGCAAGCGTGTCCCGATCGCTGTGGACACGACCAGGCCGCACGCTGGCGGCCACTCGGAACTATGCGGTCACCGGAGCGCATGGGGACAAGTTTCGTCGCTGGTTCCTCGACCCAGGGTTAATCGTGGGGATAGATTGTCCCCGCGGGCCACGGTTGGGTGGCAACGGTGGGGTCAGACCCTCGAGACTGACGGCTCAACGGTTTGCATTGCTGAGAGCGTTGCCGCTAGAATTCATCATGGCAGCCATGTGCGGCGCGCGCATGCAATTGGGCTATTGCCGCTCCGATCGGTTGTGTCACACTCGGCATGCCACAGTGAACGACGTGCCCGGGCCGCGGGCAGGTGACGTGCGGCCGTCGAGGAAACCGGTTCAGCCCGAGCGAAGGTGCCCCCATGCCGCAGGACATGACGCCGTACACCTTGGATCTGGAGGCTCGTCGCCTCTACGACAAGCTCGAGGATCGCGTCCTCGCGCGCGACCAGGTCGGCGCCAGCGAGGCCTACTACGGCCTCGTCAAGCAGGGCCGCCCGCTGCCCGAGATCGTCAACGCCGGCGTCAAGATCCACGCGCCGCTGACGCATGTGCCCTATCACGAGCGGATCGATCAGGGCTTCGTCAACTTCGTCAACAACGACCACTGCCTGCTCTCGGCGCGCGCGACGACGCACCTGGCGAAGCTGCTGCCGCCCGAACTCGCCGGCCTGCCGATGGCGCAGACCATCTGGTACAGGCCCACCGGCCTCGACATCTGGAACCAGAAGATCAACAAGGCGCCGGGCCACTACGCGCGCAGCGGCAAGCCGATCGACGGCAAGCCCGTCGCCCCCGTCGTGCATTGGCCCGACCAGCGGCCCGAGCACCTCGACGGCTCGCTCGACGAGAACCTCGACCGCTGGATGGATCTCGTGCATCGCGGTCATGTGCTCGAGGCGTATCGCGTGTTTCTCGGCATCATGCAGGAGCCCGCGCATCGCCGGAAGGCGCTGGCCATGATGTGCTTTGCGGGCCTCATCGACCTGCAGGATCGCGTCTATCTCAATCGCTCCTATACGACGGGGCACAAAGCGTTCCGCGCCCGCGCCACGGTCGAGCTCGGCAACTTCCTCGGCTGGGACAATGCCCACCACGTGCTCTACGCAGGCGCGCTCGACATCGCCGTCGGCCCGCGCTGGTACTCGACCTACGAGATGGCCTGCAACTGCATCACCCACTACATCGAGAAGCAGAAGATCTCCGCGATTCCCTATGGCGGTGCGTCCAAGAAGGAGGCGGAGATCCTGCGGCAGACCACGCCCTTGGCGCGCGAGGAGGCCGAGATGTTCCTCGATGTGGTGCTGCACGGCGGCGAGCCGGCGATCCACGAGGCGCTGTCGCGGCTGCTGCTTGCCGGCCGGGGGCCGCGCCAGATCCTCGACGTGCTGCAGATCGGCGGCGCGCAGGTGCTGCTCGAGACCAACGACACGCTGAACTTCTCGATCCCGCAGCATTGCTACGAGTATCTGAACACGCTCGGCTGGTTCTACGACACCTTCGAGCACCCGCAGCGCCTGAAGCTGCTCTACGTCGCGGTGTCCTATCTCAACCGCAACGCCTGGCACGGGAAGCAGACGCGCGACGACCGTGAGGTGCGGGCCGAGCCGCCGGCAGGGGCCACGTCAAAATCGCCCGCGCAGATGCTCGAGCACATCGTGGCGGCAACCGTCGCGCTCGAAGGCCCGCAGGCGATCGCCTGGACGCGCGCGTATCTCGCAGCCGGCGGCGATCCGCAGGCGCTCGCCCAGCAGCTCGCGCTGTGCGCCTCGCGTATCGGCAACGACCCGCACAACCAGGAGCTCGGGCAATTGCTGGTCGAAGATTTCTTCAAGAACCGCGGCTTTGATCGCGAGCGGCTGCTGCTCGCCTGCGTGCAACATACCGCCGTGCACCGCAAATACGGCGACTTCCTCGAAGCCAGCCGCCGCTACGGCCGCGCCATGGGGCTCAACGCGCTGGGGTAGAATCCGTTGCCTCTGAGAGGTGCCGCATCGTAGGCTGACGAAAGGTAACGGCAGTCTTGTTGCGGGGCAGGGGCATGTTGCGTCGATCATGGTCGCGTTGGCTGATTAATGTCAGCATGTTGGCGTTGCTGTTTGCAGTGGGCTTCCTGGCCATCGCTTTGCCCTGCCGATCGAGTGGCCATTGGCACACCGCTTCGCTGTTGGATTTCGGTCATGGTCCGCTGACCCGGCATCCAGCGAGCACATCAAGAAATTTGGCTTCGCCGTCTCCGCCATTTCCGTCGTCATCGGCCTTTATCGTGCGTGGCGCTACTTCGAGGATCACTTGCCGCGGCGTTTCGAAGAGTATCTGATCGCCAGCGGCAAGGAGACTCTTCGGGATCGGGACCTGCTGCTTGCCGAAGTTAGGGGCATCGCAACCGATGGGGGAGCGGCCAATTGGCTTGAACGGATCGGACGCTGGTCTGAACGGCGTCGGCTCGAACGCTATATCGCCGAGATCGAAGCGGGTGCTTCAAGTCAACAGGGTGAATTTGCGAGACTCCAGCGCAGCCACAAGCTCGCATCGACGGCGATTGAAGTCCGGTCTCGCGAACTGGCCACCGCGCACTTTATGCGTGCCGAACTTCACGCGAAGGCCGCTGCCGACAGGCAAGTCCTCGCTGGCGACGCTTCTGAGGCTCTGGCTTCGTTTCGAGAGGCTACCCGATTGGACAAGAGCGATTGGCGCATTCATCGAGCGTACGTAGAGCAGATGGGGAAAACCAACCAGCTGAACGATGACGTCTTGAGCGCCGTCGAAGGCTGGCGCGAAGCAGCGAATCAATCTGGAAACAGGCGAGAGGAAGCGATGGCTCTGTTTCGGTTCGGCGAGGTGCACTTTCAACGCAGCAGCGACCCGAGCTTGCATCGCCAGACTGCAAAAGATCGTCGTGATGAAGCAATCATAGCATTGGAGAAAGCTATTGGCCTGATGCAGGATAACCCGCCAATTGGCGTCGCACCGGGACACGATCTGTCGTTGGCTGGTTGCCTGGAACTTCTTGGAGACGTGCGCGTCAGGTCAGTCACGATGACAATCGCTCGGCAGAAGCTTATGGCCGCTCGTGAGATATACTCGGCAGTCGACGACGCTGAGGCAGTTGGAAGGGTGGACATCAAACTCAAACGAATGAACTCAGAAGATTCGGACAGTGAAAGTTCCGCTTCGCAGTAACAGGGGCAAAAGGCCGGGCGGGGATTGATTGCCGTCGG
>JANOJW010000667.1:0-3801 GCA_031418955.1 Hyphomicrobiales bacterium
CTAGACAGGTGTTCTCCCCCGTCCGCTGATCGGGGAGAGTGTCGCGCACAGGCGCTTGAATGTGGCGATGAGCGATTCGCGCACCATGGGGCTGCCCCGGCCGAACGGCGCACCGCCCGTCGATGGGTCACGCCGCCGCACCGGGGAACCGGGACGTGAGCCACATTGAGAATTGCAGCCGTCGCCGGCCGATCACGAATCAGGTGGGCGGTCAGCGCATTGTGCGCTGCGATCTGATAGTGTGCCCCGCGTGTCCGTGCGAGTCGCCGCCACCTTCAAGTCGGGAGACCTCTCATGTCGGCGCAAGCCAAGATCGCCCTCAAGGCCGTGGCCCGGAGCCCGATCACGCGCGAGGAGATCGCCTCGTTCCATCTCGCCGACGAGCGCCGCCTCGTCGGCAGCCTGACCGAACGCGCCGTCTACACGGGCGACGAGCGCCGCCGCATCGCCGAGACCGCGATCCGCCTCGTCACCGCCGCCCGCAGCGATCGGAGCCGGCATGGCGGCATCGATTCGTTCATGCACGAGTACGGCCTCTCCTCCGAGGAGGGGGTGATCCTGATGTGTCTTGCCGAGGCATTGTTGCGCATCCCGGACGCCGACACCGCCGACGCGCTCATCGCCGAGAAGATCGGCAGCGGCCAGTGGGAGAGCCATCTCGGCGCCTCCGACAGCCTGATGGTCAATGCCTCGACCTGGGGTCTGTTACTAACGGGGCGTATCGTCAAGCTCGGCCGCGATCAGGGCGGCGGACCGCTCGGCGTTTTGAAGCGCCTCGTCGCGCGATCCGGCGAGCCGGTGATCCGGCAGGCGCTGCGCCAGTCGATGAAGGTGATGGGTGACCAGTTCGTGCTCGGCCGCACCATCGAGGAGGCGATTTCGCACGCCCGGAGCTTCGAGAAGCAGGGCTATCGCTTCTCCTACGACATGCTCGGCGAAGGCGCGCGCACCGCCAGGGACGCCGAGAATTATTTCGCGCGCTACGTCGTCGCCATGGAGGCGGTGGCTAAGTCGGCCGGCGCGCTCAACGCTGTGCATGCCGACGCCCTGATGCAGCGCCCGGGACTGTCCGTGAAGTTGTCCGCAATCCACCCGCGCTTCGAGCCTGGCAAGGAGGCGCGGCTTGCCGGCGAGCTGGTGCCGCGGGTGCTCGAGCTCGCCCGTCTCGCCCGCGCGCGCGGGCTGACGCTGACCATCGACGCCGAGGAGCAGGACCGCCTCGACCTCACGCTCGCTGTGTTCGAGGCGGTGTTCACGGATCAGGCGCTCGCGGGCTGGGGCGGCCTCGGCCTCGCCGTGCAGGCCTATGCCAAGCGCGCGATCCCCGTGCTGCGGTGGCTGAAGCGGCTCTCGGATCGGGCCGGCACGCGCATCCCGGTGCGCCTCGTCAAGGGCGCCTATTGGGACAGCGAGATCAAATGGGCGCAGGAGCGGGGCCTTGCCGACTATCCCGTCTTCACCGACAAGCTGCACACCGACGTGTCGTATCTCGCCGCGATGCGCTTCCTGCTCTCCGACCCGCGCGCGTTCTATCCGCAGTTCGCGACCCACAACGCCCACACGGTGGCGTCGGCACTGATCGCAGGCGCCAACCAGCCGTTCGAGTTCCAGCGCCTGCACGGCATGGGCGAGGCGCTCTATGCCGAGGTCGTTGGCGGCGAGGGCCACGAGCGGCGCGCAGCCCGCATCTATGCGCCCGTCGGCAGCCACGAGGACCTGCTCGCCTATCTCGTGCGGCGTCTTCTGGAAAACGGCGCCAACACGAGCTTTGTCAACCGCCTTGCCGACGATCAGGCCCCGGTCGCCGAGATCGTGCGCGATCCCGTGGAGGTGGCCGAAGCGCGCTTCCAGGCCCGCGGCGGCGCCGTGGAACTGATCCTGCCCAAGCCAGTGGCGATCCTCGGCGAGCGAAAGAACAGCGCCGGGCTCGCGCTGACGGAATGGTCCGTGCGCGATCCGCTGGTCGCCCTGATGGCGAAGGAGCTGGCGCCGTCGTTCTCCGTTGGGCCCATCGTCGAGGGCAAGGCGCGCACCGGCCTCGAGGGCGCAACCCTCGTCACCTGCCCGCACGACCGGCGCGAGCGCGTCGGCACCGTGATCGAAGCGACCGCCGAGGAGGTCGACCGGGCCATCGCGTCCGCGACCGCTGCCCAGCACGCCTGGGACCGGCGTGGCGGTCCCGAGCGCGCCGCGATCCTCGAGAAGGCGGCAGATCTCTACGAACGCAATCGTCCGCGGCTGATGGCGGTGATGGTGCGCGAGGCCGGCAAGACGGTCGAGGCAGCGCAAGCCGATCTGCGCGAAGCCGTCGATTTCCTGCGTTACTATGCGGCCGAGGCGCGGCGGCTGTTTTCCAGCGCTTCGACGCTGCCGGGCCCGACGGGCGAGCGCAATCGCCTCGAGCTGCGCGGCCGTGGCCCGTTCGCCTGCATCGCGCCTTGGAACTTCCCGCTGGCGATCTTCACCGGCCAGGCTGCAGCCGCGCTGGCGGCCGGCAACAGCGTGCTCGCCAAGCCTGCGCCCCAGACACCGATCACCGCCTTCCTCGCCGTCGAGCTGTTGCATGCGGCGGGCGTGCCGGGGAATGTGCTGCACCTGCTGCCGGGCGGCGGCGCGGTCGGCGCCCAGCTCGTCCGGGATCAGCGCATCAAAGGCATCGCGTTCACCGGCTCCAACGCTACCGCCTGGGCCATCCAGTCCGCACTCGCCGAGCGGCGCGGCGCGATCGTCCCGCTCATCGCCGAGACCGGCGGCATCAATGCGATGATCGCGGATTCCTCCGCACTACCCGAGCAGGTCGTGCGCGACGCCGTGCGCTCGGCCTTTGATTCTGCCGGCCAGCGCTGCTCGGCCGCCCGCGTGCTGTTCCTGCAAGCCGAGATCGCCGACGACGTGATCCGCATGCTCGCCGGCGCGATCGCGGAGCTCGAGGTCGGCGACCCGCTCGACTACGCGACCGACATCGGCCCCGTCATCGACCACAACGCGCAGGACATGCTCGAGGCGCACAAGGTGAAGATGCAGCGCACGGGCCGCCAGATCGCCGATCTGCCGCTGCCCGAGGCTTGTCGCGTCGGCACCTACGTCACGCCGGCCGCCTACGAGATCGCATCGCTCGACATCCTCGACCGCGAGGTGTTCGGCCCGATCCTACACGTCGTGCGCTACGAGGCGGGCCACCTCGACAAGGTCGTCGCCGCCGTGAACGCCGCGGGCTTCGGACTGACGCTCGGCCTGCACAGCCGCATCGCCGGCGTCGCCGACTACGTCGCCGAGCATGCCCGCGTCGGCAATCTCTACGTCAACCGCAACCAGATCGGCGCCGTCGTCGGCGTGCAGCCGTTCGGCGGCGAGGGCCTTTCCGTCTGGCGCCAAACCAGGAACATCACCGGCAAGATCACGGGACCGGCCAGAACCAGGCCCATGCAGGAAGCTACGACGTCGAATGCGCGTTTCATTTCGACACCAGCCGTATTGCTTCACGCGTGACGGCGTCAGCTGTTGGGTAGTACAGCTTCTCAAGAACGCGCGAGGTTGGCGCTGGAGCATCTGGCAACGTTATCCGGACCGGTGACTGTCGCATGGTCGACGGTGCAACACGCTCTACCACGGAGGTGATCACCTCGCCCGCGAAGCCGGCGTTCCTGGTGCCGCTGTCAACCACGAGCAGCCTGCCTGTCTTCCGAACCGACGCCACGATGACGTCGGGCGAGAACGGATTTAGGATACGCAGGTCGATGACCTCGGCCGAAATGCCCTGGCCGGCCAGCATGTCGCGGGCATCCCTCGCGACCGGCAGCG
>JANOJW010000668.1:0-2797 GCA_031418955.1 Hyphomicrobiales bacterium
CCGCCCTGGCCGTCCGGATCGAACACGGTGCCCGGCGCCGCGTTGTGCGCGATATCGTCGAGGAAGGCGTGGCCAGTGGCGACGGCCAGGGAGGCGGGAACCGGAACTAACGGCGTGCCGGAGGCGAGGCCGTTGCCGTCCGGATCCCAGAGAGCCAATTGCGCCGCGCTCAGACCCGGCCGCAGCACGATCTGCGCCATTCCCGTCACTGGATGCGGAATGAAATTGCCGTACTCGTCGCTGGCCAGCAGTGGCACACGGGTGACGTCCTCGTTGGTCAGTAGGACGCCGAGCTTGCTCAGCGCCTCGGCCTTGAGATCGGCCCAGGTCGCCATGCCACCTGTAGAGCCCTCGATCAGCTTGCCGGTCGCCTGCGGCTTGCCGTCGACACCGAGGTCGTAGCCGCGCAGGAACACCTGATGCGATTCGTGGGAGGCATAGGTCTGGTTCTGGTCGACGAACGGCGAGGTGGTGTTGATCTCGTTGCCGTCGGCGTCGCGCGTGGCGCGCGTGATCGTCATGAATGCCCTGGAAGCCGGCACCTCGTCGCCATTGCCGGCAATGCCGTCGGGGCCGTGCGTACGGAGCGGGTCGTCGGCCTGCAATGGAATGTCGACGGTGCCGAAGCCGCCCTTGGCGACGAGATCGAGGCCGTGGTCGAAGAACTGGCCGAACAGCGTGAACCAGCCGTTGGCCGGCGCCGACAGGCCCTCGTCCGGCGCAACGGCCTGGATGACCAGCGAGCCGTTCTCGATCGTGAGGCCGAGCGCGCCAACAGCGGTCGTGAAGGCGGCTTCGGCGAGGGCAATCTGCGCCGGGTCGCCGGCTGCCGCTATAATAGCGACACTGCGGGTCTGGTTCGCTGCCAGAACGAGGGCACTGTCGGCGGCGATATTCAGGGAGCCGGCGTTCGTGAGAGCGAGGGTGAGCGCAGCTGGATTGTGGATCGATTGGTCGACCACGAGGTTCGAGATGATACGTGGATCGGCGTCGGCGACATTGCCGGAAAGCCCGTAGTTGGTGTTGGTGACAGCGGGCGCCGGCCCGGGGCCGTCCGGATCATACGTGTCGCCGTCGCCGTCATTATTGGGCACCACGGGTCCGGGCACCTGATTGGGGAACGGCTGGTCGGCGGCACCGAAGTTTGGGTCGATGAGATTGTTGCCAAGGCCGCTCACCGTGCGCAGGCCGAACGGCAGCGTCGGGTCGAGGGCGAGGACGCCGCCATTGATTTGCGAGAGGGGCACGCCGGCCGCCAGTTGCTCGGCGATCTTGATCTGGTCCAGGATGAAGTCGAGATCACTGCGATTATACGCGACCATGTCTATCTCCCGGCCCCTTGGGGCGTCCCAGTGCAATTCGGCTCCGACGAGAATCGACTTGATTTGCTCTCCCGGGCACAGTGTTTGCAATGTGACGCACCTTGGCGAACCCCGCATCGGACCATGGGTCCGCTCAGGCATCGGACCTACGGTCGATGGCTGTCAGACTTAGGTCTGGGCGCCTCGTCGCGCTGCCTCGGCCGTCACGGGCCTGCGTGCCGGCAGTACCGCACATGCGGCCGCCACATACATAAATAGGGACATAAATAGGGACAGTTTCAATTTCGGCGCTCACCGACGACGGACGGCCCGCGCCCCATCACACCTCGACGCCCTGCCCGGAACACCATGGTCGAGGCGCGTTGACATTGAACCTGTCCCCGTTTCTGCGTCCCTGTGGTGCAAATTCAAACTGTCCCCATTTCCCCTGTCCCCATTTCCCCCAACACTCTCCCGCGAGAGCGGGTTCGTTCCTTGGCCCATCACGTCTCCGCTGCGACGGTCGCTTCTGGGCGACCGCGTCAATTCGAGCGCAGCCGCGCAAGCCTGCTCACGCCTTCTTGCGCCGTGGCAGCAGCCGGCGGGGCTTCGGCTCCGGTTCGATCCGCGCGGGCTCGGCTGGTGCCGGCGGTGCGGGCTCGACCGACCCGGCCGACAGTATCCGAGCGAGTTCGCGCTTCAGTTCCTCTTTGGCCGGCGCCGCTGCTGCGAGAATCTCCTTCAACCGGTGGAATTCGAGCACATGGAACTGGTCGACCGCAACGTCGATGTAAACGTCCGGCTTCGACGACTTGAGCTTCTCACGCACGATCGAGCGTTGCAGGATCTGCGTCGCCGAGAACAGCACCTCGGTGGCGCCCGGGATGCGGGACTTGCTCGGCTCGTGCGCCCCGCCAGAGACGTCGATCGCGACCGTGAGGTCGACGGCGCCCACCAGCAGATCGAACGGCAGCGGATTGACGAGGCCGCCGTCCATCAAAGTCCGGCCCTCGTGGAGCACCGGCTGGAACAGCGCCGGGAGCGCCATGCTCGCGCCGATTGCCTTGCGTAACGGTCCCGACGTGATCGTCACCTGCTCCTGGGCATAGAAATCCGTCGCCACGATCGCCAGCGGAATGTCGAGACCGGCGAAGGTCGCGGGCACCTTGGAGGGCAGCACGATATCGAGCAGGGCGACGGGATCGAGCAGGGCCGCGCGCATCGGCAGCAGCCGGAACAGCTTGGCGATCGGCTCGGCGCGCGCCGAGTAGAGCTGGCGCACGAGATCGAAGCGCTGTGACAAGGCCTCTTCGGTATGTGCCCGGATCAGTTTCGCGCTGAGGCCCGATGCAAAGGCTGCCCCGTAGATGGCCCCGCTCGAGGTGCCGGCGATCGCGGCGGGCCGGACGCCGAGCTCGTCGAAGGCCTCGAGCATGAGAAGATGGGCGAGGCCGCGCGCGCCACCACCGCCAAGCGCCAGGCCGATGCGCGGCGTC
>JANOJW010000669.1:0-3531 GCA_031418955.1 Hyphomicrobiales bacterium
GGTGGTGGTGGTCGGCGCCGGTCCGGGTGGCCTGGAGGCTGCCCGGGTGTCCGGTGCGCGTGGCCATCGCGTGGTCGTGCTGGAGGCTGCAGCCGTTGCCGGCGGGCAGATCCGCACGGCCACCGGCCTCAAACGCCGCCAGGAAATCCGCGGCATCGTCGACTGGCGCCTCGCCCAATGCGCGAAGGCCGGCGTGGAGTTCCGCTACAATACGCTGGCCGATGCCGACGACGTGCTGGCGCTCTCGCCCGATGTGGTGATCGTGGCAACCGGCGGCGTGCCCAACACCAACTTCCTTGCCGCGGGCCAGGATCTCGTCACCACCAGTTGGGACATCCTCGCGGGCGTCGCCAAGCCAGCCGAGACCGTGCTGCTCTATGACGACAACGGCGCGCATCCCGGCATGATGGCGGCCGAGTTCATCGCCGACGCCGGCGCCCGGCTCGAGCTGGTGACGCCCGAGCGCTCGTTGGCGCCCGATGTCGGCGGGATCAACTATCCAGCCTACTTTCGCGCCTTCGCAAAGGCGGGCGTGGTGACGACCATGAACACCCGGCTCGAGGCCGTCCGCCGCGACGGCAACGGCCTCGTGGCGACACTCCGCAGCGACTATGGGGGGACCCGGTTCGAGCGGCGCGTCGCTCAGGTTGTCGTCGAGCACGGCACGCTGCCAGTCGATGACCTCTATCTCGCGCTGAAGCCGCTCTCGCGCAATCTCGGCGAGGTCGACTACACCGCATTTATTGCGGGACGGCCGCAGGGGATCGCGACCAATCCAAACGGTCGCTTCCAACTCTGGCGGATCGGCGATGCCGTGGCCTCGCGCAACATTCACGCGGCCATTCTCGACGCACTGCGACTGACCAAGGATCTGTAACGACCAAGGCGGCAGCAGGGAAACCGGTTGCGACCTCGTCCCACACTCAACGCGAAAGGAACGCACGCAATGGCGAAGATCGGCTTCATCGGGCTTGGCAACATGGGGCTCCCCATGGCCGGCAACCTGGTCAAGAAGGGCCACGAGGTCAAAGGCTTCGACATCATGGAGGACAACCTCTCGAAGGCCGCGCAGGCGGGCGTCAAGAAGGTCGCCTCGGCCGCCGACGCTGGACGCGACGTCGAGATCATCGTCGTCATGGTACCGACCGGCAAGGAGACGCTCGACGTCATGGAGCGCTCGGGCGTCGTGCAGGCGGCAAAGGCGGGCACGCTCGTCATCGACGCGTCCACCATCGACGTCGCCTCGGCCAAGAAAGCGCACGAGATCGCCAAGGCCGCGGGCCTGTTGTTCCTCGACGCACCGGTTTCGGGTGGCACCATGGGCGCGCAGAACGCCACGCTGACCTTCATGTGCGGCGGCAGCAAAGAGGCCTTCGCGAAAGCGGACGCCGTGCTCGGCGGCATGGGCAAAAAGCTCGTCCATTGCGGCGATGCCGGCATGGGACAGGTCGCCAAGATCTGCAACAACATGATGATGGCGATCTGCATGTTCGGCGTCTGCGAGGGCTTTGCGCTTGCCGAGAAGCTCGGGCTCTCGCATCAGACGCTGTTCGACGTGGTCTCGACGTCGACCGGCAACTCATTCGCGCTGTCGAACTACTGCCCGGTGCCGGGACCCGTGCCGACGACGCCGGCCAACCGCGACTACGCGCCAGGCTTCATGACCAAGCTGATGGTGAAGGACCTGGCGCTCGCGCAGGCAGCCTCCCAGGAAGCCGGCGTCTCGACCCCGATGGGCGCACAGGCGCACGCGCAGCTGCGGCTCTACATGAACATGGTGGAGGGTGCGGCCGAGAAGGACTTCTCGAGCGTGATGAACTTCGTGCGCGGCAAGGTGTGACGCCAACATCTGGGGACACATCGCGCCTGGTTCAGGTGCGCGTGTCCCCCTTGCTGTCCACTCACACGCTCCGAGCCTTGATCGCGGCCTCGTCAACGACGACGCCCAGGCCCGGCGACTCAGGCAGCACGAACGCCCCATCCTTCGGCCGCGGCATCGACGGGAAGCCGACGTCCATGCGCCCTGACGGATCGTTGTACTCCGCGGGCTTCGTCATGTGCATCAGCGTCGCCAGCACATGCAGGTTGGCGACGTTGCCGAGCGTCGGCTGGGTCTGGTGGGGCACGAACTCGACGCCGTGCGCGTAGCTGATCGCGGCGCACTGCATGAGGCCGGTGATGCCGCCCATCTTGACGATGTCGGGCTGCACCATGCGCACGCCGGCGCGGATCATGTCGACGAGCGCCTGCAGCGTGTAGGTCTGCTCGGCCGCCGAGACCGTGATGTCGAGCCGCTGTGCGACCTCGCCCATGCCGCGCACGTCGTAGTGCTGTACGGGCTCTTCGAACCACTCGTAGTCGAGCTCCTCCAGCGCGCGACCGACGCGCATGGCGCCACCGACGGAGTAGCCGTTGTTGGCGTCGAAGCCGAGACGAAAGCCATCGCCGACGAGGCGGCGCACGGCGCGCGCCTTGGCGATGTCGCCGGGAATGTCGAAGTCGAGCTGCGAGCGGTCGCCGTCACGGCGGAGCTTGATCGCCGCCGGCCTCTCCGCCTCCAAGCGTGCGCGAACCACCTCCAGCACCTTGTCGAGCGGGCGATAGGCATTGCCCCCGATCGAGGCATAGAACGGGAATTTCGTGCGCCAGGCGCCCCCCAGCAGCTTGTAGACGGGCAGGCCCAGCACCTTTCCCTTGATGTCCCACAGTGCGATATCGACCGCCGCCAGCGCTCCAGTCAGCGCGCCTTCCGGGCCGAGCTTGATGTTCTTGTGATAGAGCCGGTCGTAGTGCACGGCGGTGTCGAAGGCGTCGGCCCCGGTGAGCGCCGGCGCCAGGTCGCGCCGCACGATGCCGAGCGAATGCTCCCCGCCCTGCATCGGCGACGCTTCGCCCCAGCCGACGACGCCATCCTCGGTCTCGATGCGCACGAGCGCACTGCGTTGCCCCGGCGGATCGCCCGGCGTCCAGCTCACCTGCAGGGCCTCGACGCGCTTGATCCGTGCTCGCATGCTCAAAGTGTCCTTGTCGCAGATGGTCGCCGTCGCCCAGTGGTGTGCAACAGTACTCCGTTTCGACCTGCCGCTCCTCATCCGATGTGGCCGGCGGCACGCGGCGGGCCTGCATGTCTGCGCCGGCATACGTGCTCTGTCGATGGATCAAGGATGCCGGCGCCCTTGCCTGCCAACCTCCAGCGCGCCATGTTGGCGGCTATGACCCGCCACGATGGAGTCGGCACGGTGGACGAAACGAAGATCGACCGCGCGGCCATGGTGCGGCTCGCCAAGAGCCTCGCCTTCATCATCGGCGCGACGCACCCGGCCACGGTGGCGATGCAGGCTGCGGGCGCGAGTGGCGCCGACAAGGACGTGAAGGCCGCCCGCACGCTGTTCCTCAAACTGAAATCCAGTGAACGGCGGGCCGCCATGGACATGCTGGCCGACTAAAGCGAGCGCGGCGCGCGGTTGCTGCCGGCCGAAGCTCGCGAACTTGTCACGGGGTTCGCAAGGTCGCCGCCATCGGCGGGGTATC
>JANOJW010000670.1:0-3746 GCA_031418955.1 Hyphomicrobiales bacterium
CGGCGGCAGCGCCGGCCCCGCGACCGGCGGCGGCGCGTCAGCGGGCGGTGGCGCACCGGGCGCTGGCGCCTGTGCCCAAGTGGTCGTCGCAAGTCCGGCGAGCAGCAGGGCCGCGGCGATCACTCGGCGCGACGACGTTGAAGGGACAGTCATGATTGGCCTCATCTGGTGGAGCAAGCGAGATCCCGACTCTGGGCCATACTGCCCACTCCGCAGGCCGACTTGCAAGCGGTTGGAGCACAATTCGACCGCCTACGCCCATTCGTAGGAGTTTCAACGGCAACTAAGGCGGCGAAGTTGTTCGCGGTCCTCGTCAGTCAGGAGCCCAAGCTGGGCGCGCTCGTTGATTTGCCGGCACAGTTCGGCGGCCGACGGCGCGCCTGGCCGCAGGGAGGTCGGAACGCAGCGGCCGTCGACGTCGAACTCGCCGGCCGCGCACGAGATGCAGACGCGCTGACGAAAGCCCTGCAGCACCCGCACGATCTCTCGATTGAGCTCGGGAAACGAGAGTGTGCCGCCGCTGGTGCGGACGAACCTCTGGAGCGCTTGTTGGTCGTCGTCGGTCCATCCAGGCGCTATGCCGCGCGACGCGCATCCGAGCCGATCGAGCTCGCGACGAATGTCGGCCACGAGCACCCTCGTCTCCTCCGCGGCGCGGGCCTCGGCAGCGATCCGCTGCCGCTCGGTTTCGGTGGCCTGCCGGCGCTGGCCCTCGGCCTGTTTCTCGGCCGCCGCGCGCTGTTCGGCCTCCCGCCGCAGACGTTCGGCGTCGGCGCGGGCGGCTGCTTCCTTGCGCTCGTCCTCGGCCTTCTTCTGGGCAGCGGTTTGCTGCTCTGACTCGCGGCGCTGACGTTCAGCGTCCGCCTGCCGCCGGTCGTCAGCGGCTTTCTTTTCGGCCTCGATGCGCTCAGCCTCCCGGCGCTGACGTTCGGCTTCGGCGCGTTCGGCCTCAGCCCGCCGCTGGGCGTCGGCTGCCGCCAGCCGTTGGCGCTCCATCCCGCCCTGCGGGTCGATCGGCGTGGTGGTGGCGGCAGGCGGATTTCCACCGGCGCCAATTCCGCCGGCCTGCCAGATCAGGACGCCGCCGACGAGGGCCGCCGCGAGCATGGGTAGCGCGACGCGCAGTTGACGCGCGAGGCCGGCACCGCCGTGCCGAAGGCGCGCGTCTCCGAAACGACCCGGCTGCCAGGACCGGGGCTGGATCTGCTCGGTTCGCGTATCGGGCCGCACGGTCGACTCGTCGCGCGCGGGGCGTTCGGGCGGCAGCAGATAGCGGCCAAGCTCGGTCAGCGACTGTGGCCGGTCGCCTGGCGGGATGGCCAGCGCCCGGTCGATGCCTTCGAGGAAACTGCGCCGATATCCGCCCGCCGACAAGGCGGCCGGCGGCATGGCGATGCCAAGCTGACGCTCGGGCGCAGGCACGGGTTTCTCGCCGGTGACGAGCCAGTAAAGGATGCCGCCCAGTGCATAGACGTCGGTCCATGGTCCCTGCAACTTGGCGTCCATCGCGTACTGCTCGGGCGGCGAATAGCCTTGCTTGACGATGCCGGTGAAGTTGCGGCTGACCGCTGCGAGCACCTGTCGGGTGGCGCCGAAATCGATCAGCACGGGACTGCCGTCCTTGCGGATCAGCACGTTGTCGGGTGCGATGTCGCGATGGATGAAACTCGCCGCGTGCAATTCGTCGAGCGCCGCCATCAGCGGGCGCAGGATGCCGTCGAGCTCGGATTGCCGCGGCCGCCGGCGCAGGCTCTCGGCCCAGCTGGCGAGGCTCTGACCCTCGACGTACTCCATGACGGTGTAGGCGGTGCCGTTCGCTTCGAACACGCGTAGTACGCGCACGATGGAGGGGTGGCGGAACTGGGCAAGCGTGCGGGCCTCGCGCACGAAGCTTGCGCGGCATTGATCAAACACCGGCGCCTGATTGCTGGTCGCGGGACGGACGGTCAGGCTCGGATCGCGCATCCCGAACTCGGCCGGGAAGTACTCCTTGATCGCCACCTCGACATCGAGGCCGGTGTCGCGCGCCATGTAGGTGATGCCGAAACCGCCGACGCCCAGCACACGCACGATGCGGTACTGGTCGAGCAGGGTGGTTCCGGGCGCCAGGGTCTGGCGGTAGTCCATCGTTGGTTCTCGCTCGCGTTCCAGTCGAAGTGTCTCGCGGCCCAGAACGGCATGGCGATCATAGCAGCGCAATGGCGCCAATCACAGTGGTGCGCTGCCCTCGAGGACAGCTGTGAGTTGTGCAGTGCACGGCTGGATCGTTCACGATTCGTCAATCTTAATCCGGCGTTTACCCTCGTCACTCAATCATGAACGGGTCCCGGGTGCTCCCTCCAGCCGTGTCGTTCACACCGGGTCGCGTTGTGCGTAATCGAAGGGTATCGTCCATGATCGATGAAGTCCTGCGTTTAGCTACCCTCGCCTCGAGCGTGATGGCCTCGTCCGCCTTCATGCTGGCCCTCGTCATTGCCATCGGCGGCACCGTGGAGCGCGCCAGCGCCCGGTGCAGTGCCTGTCTCGAGGGGTCGGCGATCCGGGCCCTGGCGAAGCCCCCCGAACGAAGTCCGCTGATCCAGGCGGCGGTCGTGCAGCGAGTGCGCTGAAGCGCGGTAGGTCGGGTAGAGCCCTGCACTTGCGAGACCCGACGCGGCACGGCACGGCGCTGTCGGGTCTCGGCCGAAGTGCAGGCGGCCTTCTACCCGACCTACGGTGCCTACGCCTTGCGCTTCACCACCGCATCGAGGGCCATCAGCTCGCGCATCAGGCCCTCGAAGTCCTTGAGCGGCACCATGTTGGGGCCGTCGGAGGGGGCCTTGTCGGGGTCCTGGTGCGTCTCGATGAACAGGCCGGCGACGCCGACCGCGACGGCCGCCCGCGCCAGCACCGGCACGAAGCGCCGGTCGCCGCCGCTCGAGGTGCCTTGGCCACCCGGTTGCTGCACCGAATGGGTCGCGTCGAAGATCACCGGCGCGCCGGTCTCCGCCAGGATGGCGAGCGAGCGCATGTCGACGACGAGTGTGTTGTAGCCGAACGAGGCGCCGCGCTCCGTGACGAGCACGTTGGGGTTGCCGCTTTCGGTCACCTTGGCGACCACGTTCTTCATGTCCCAGGGGGCGAGGAACTGGCCCTTCTTGATCTTGACGACCTTGCCGGTTTTCGCCGCCGCGATCAGCAAATCCGTCTGCCGGCACAGAAACGCCGGGATCTGCAACACGTCGATGACGGGCGCGACGCGCGCGCAGTGCTCGATCTCGTGCACGTCGGTGACGATGGGCAGCCCCAGCTTTTCGCGGATCTCCGCGAACACGGGAATCGCGTCCTCGAGGCCGATGCCGCGTCGGCCGGTGAGCGAGGTGCGGTTGGCCTTGTCGAAGCTCGTCTTGTAGACGAGGCCGAGGCCGAGCCTGGCGGCGATCTCCTTCAAGGCGGAAGCTATCTCCAGCGCATGCCCCCGGCTCTCCATTTGGCAGGGGCCGGCGAAGACCGCGATCGGACGATCCTGGGCGAATGTAACCGTGCCGACCGAGACGGCGGCGTGTGGCTTTGTGTCGGGTGTGCTCATGAGGCGCTCCTAGCACGAAAAACGGCGCGGCATGAACAGCCCCGCCGCGTCACACACAGACCGCTCAGGCGGGGTCAGGCCTTTGGTCCTGACTCTGGCTCGGGAGTTGTCTACTTCTTTGCGGGCGGCGCCACCGCGCCCGACGGATTGGCCGCCAGATTGGCGGCCAGAGTGTTGC
>JANOJW010000671.1:0-1717 GCA_031418955.1 Hyphomicrobiales bacterium
GCGAGTGCAGGGCAATGGGGAGAGGGGAAGGAAGCCGCCGCGATTGCCGGAGGCAGAGCAACACCGTAGGTTGCCGGTCAACGCAGCCAGCTGACGCTCAACCGACGACAGGAACAGGAGACGTGCCGAAATGGCGTTCGACGCGAACAAGAAGGGCCTGACTGTGGCCGTGATCGGAACCGGCACGATGGGGCGCGGCATCGTCCAGGTCTCCGCCGTCGGCGGCATGAATGTCATCGCTTATGACGAAAAGCCCGGTGGCGCGACCGCGGCCAAAGACTTCATCGACAAGATGCTCGCCCGCTCGGTCGAGAAGGGCCAGATGCCCGCGACGGACGCCAAGGCTGCTGTCGACCGCATAACGGTCGCGTCCAGTCTCGCCGAATGCGCCAAGGCCGACTGCATCATCGAGGCCGTGTTCGAACGCCTCGATATCAAGCAGGACCTGTTCCAGCGCCTCGACGCGATCGCGGGGCCTGAGACGATCCTGGCGTCCAACACGTCGTCGCTGCCCGTGACGGCGATCGCCGCCAGAACGAAGAACCCCGAGCGCTGCGCCGGTCTGCATTTCTTCAATCCGGTGCCGCTGATGCGTCTCGTCGAGGTGATCCCGGGCTTGAAGACCGCGCCGTGGGTGAGCGAGGCCCTGATGACCATCGGGCGGCGCATGACGCGCGAGCCGGTGCTGTGCGTCGACAGCCCTGGCTTCCTCGTCAACCACATCGGCCGCGGGCTTGGCCCCGAGACGCAGCGCATCCTACTCGAGGGCATAGCGACCATCCCCGAGATCGACCGCATCCTGACCGGCGCGCCGGGGTTCCGCATGGGGCCGTTCACGCTCGGCGACATGGTTGGTATCGATGTCGGCAACGCGGCGATGACGTCGATGTACGAGCAGTTCCTGCACGAGCCGGCCTATGCGCCGACACCGATGATGGCGCTGCGCGCGGCGGGCGGGCTGTATGGCCAGAAGACGGGATCGGGCTGGTACACCTATCTGGACGGAAAGAAAGTGGAGCCCGCGCCGAAGCCGGCACCGTCGGTGAAGCCGCAGGATGTCTACGTCTGGGTGCGCCCCTCCGATCACAACCAGGATCTGCAGGAGCCGTTCCTCGCCTACCTGAAAGCCCAGGGCTTCAACGTCGAGACCGGCACGACGCCGTCGAAGTCGGCGCTCATCGTCATCACGCCGATCGGCTACGACGTGACGACGGCGGTGGCGGAGCTGAAGCTCGACGGCGCGCGGACGGTCGCCGTCGACGTGCTGTTCGGGTTGAAGGGCCCGCGCACGGTGATGGTGACGCCCGCAACGGACCCGAAGTTTCGCGACATGGCGCTCAGCGTGATGAGTGCCGACGGGCAGGCGGCGATTGCCATCAACGACAGCCCGGGCTTCGTCGCGCAACGTGCGGTCGCCGCGCTGATTAACGTCGGCTGCAATGTGGCGCAGCGCGGCGTCGGCGTGCCGAGCGACATCGACAAGGGCGCCAAGCTCGGCCTCGGCTATCCGTTCGGGCCGATCGAGTGGGGCGACCGCATCGGGCCGCGGCGCGTGCTGTTCATCCTCGAACGGCTGCAGGAGTTCTATCGTGAGCCGCGCTATCGCCCCTCGCCCTGGCTGAAGCGCCGCGTGATGCTCGGCCTGCCGCTGACGGCGCCCGAAGGCACGGCACGGTAGGTCGGGTAGAGCCCTGCACTTGCGAGACCCGACGCGTTG
>JANOJW010000672.1:0-3009 GCA_031418955.1 Hyphomicrobiales bacterium
GGAGCACCGGCATGGCCCACAAGCCCCGTGTTCACGACAGATGGGCAAGGCTGCGCTTTGCCGTCGTCGGACAACTGCTGGCCGCGCCGCCGCCCAAGGGCGAGCTGAAGGCCGCGATCGCGGCTCTGGCCGAGCGCACGTGGCAGCACCCGAGCACGGGTGAGCCGGTGCGCTTCGGCTTCTCCACCATCGAGCGCTGGTACTACCGCGCGGTCGCTGAGCGCACCGATCCGGTCGGCGTGCTCCGGCGCAAGGTGCGCGTCAACGCCGGCCGGCAGCACACGATCAGCGAGCCCGTGCGCCAAGCCGTGCTCGCTCAGTATGCCGCGCACAAGAGCTGGAGCGTCCAGCTCCATCACGACAACCTTGTCGCACTCGCCCAGACGCAGCCCGAGCTGCGCCCCGTGCCGTCCTACGCCACGCTGCGCCGCTTCATGCGCGCCAACGGCCTCGACAAGCGCCGTCGCCTCACCTCGCGCACTACCAGTGGCGCACAGCGCGCCGAGGCCCGCCTCGCCGAGCGCGAGGTCAGGAGCTACGAGGCCGAGTATGTGAGCGCGCTCTGGCACCTCGACTGCCACGTCGGCTCCAGGAAGGTGCTCATGCCATCGGGCGCGTGGATGACACCGATTCTGTGCGGCGTCATCGATGATCGCTCGCGGCTCGCCTGTCACCTGCAGTGGTATCTGGCGGAGAGGGCCGAGAATGTCGCCCACGGCTTGAGCCAGGCGTTCCAGAAGCGCGGCCTGCCGCGCGCGCTGATGAGCGACAACGGCGCGGCGATGACCGCCGCCGAGATCACCGAGGGTCTCGCCCGCCTCGGCATCCTGCATCAGCCGACTCTTCCGTATTCACCCTATATGAACGCGAAGCTCGAGTTCTTCTGGGGCCCGCTCGAGGGCCGGCTCATCGCCATGCTGGAGCACGTGCCCGACCTCACGCTGGCGCTGCTCAACGAGGCGACCCAGGCCTGGGGCGAGCTGGACTACAACGGCAAGCGTCATTCCGAGATCGGCGAGGCGCCGATCGCCCGCTTCCTGGCCGGCCCCAGCGTCGCCCGGCCGTGCCCCGGCAGCGATGCGCTGCGCCTCGCGTTCACGCGCTCCGACACACGCACGCAGCGCAGAACCGACGGCACCATCGTCATCAACGGCCGCCGCTTCGAGCTGCCCAACCGCTACCGGCACCTCACCCGCATCGAGGTGCGCTACGCCGAATGGGACCTCGGCCACGTCCACCTCGTCGACGAGCGCACCGGCACCGTGCTCGCCCGCCTCTATCCCCAGGACAAGACCGCTAACGCCAGCGGCCTGCGCCGATCGCTGGAGCCACTTGGCCAGCCTCCGACCGAGCCGGCGCCATCAGCGCCGGCGTCGACGATACCGCCGATACCGCCGCTGCTGCAGCGCCTGCTCGACAGGCAAGCGAGCAGCGGCCTGCCGCCTGCCTATCTGCCCAAGGATGAAGGCTCCGACGACGAAGGAGAGGCCTCGTGAACAAGAAGATGCTCGCCCTCTACGGCCTCAAGTGGAACCCGTTCCAGCCCGACGTGCCGATCGAGGCGCTGCACGTGTCACGACGCACGGAGTCGTTCTGCTGGCGCGCCGAGCAGCTCGTCGGCGAGGGTGGCTTCGCCCTCGTCACCGGCGCGCCCGGCACCGGCAAGTCGGTGACGCTGCGCATCCTCGCCGACAGGCTGGAGGCCAAGCGTGAGGTGAAGGTCGGCATCCTCAGCCGGCCGCAAGCCGGGCTCACCGACTTCTATCGCGAGATGGGCGAGCTGTTCAGCGTCGAGCTCCGGCCCACCAACCGCTGGGGTGGCGCCAAGCTGCTGCGCGAGCGCTGGCAGACCCACATCGATGCCGCCCTGTCGCGCCCCATTCTGATCGTCGACGAGGCCCAGGAGATGCTGCCAGCCGTGCTCGGCGAGTTGCGCCTGCTGTCGTCCGCCCGCCTCGACAGCCATATCCTGCTCACTGTCGTGCTCGCCGGCGATGGCCGACTGCTGGAACGGCTGCGCTCCGATGAACTCGCCCCGCTCGGCAGCCGCATGCGGGTGCGCCTCGCCTTGGAGCGCGCGACGCCCGACGAGCTGGCCGAGCTGATCGTCCACGCCCTGCAGAAGGCCGGCGCCATCAAGCTGATGACCCCCGAGCTGATCGCGTCGCTCGCCGACCACGCTCAGGGCAATCCCCGCGCGCTCATGAACATCGCCGGCGAGCTGCTCTCGCTCGCGGCACAGCGCGAGCTGCGCCACATCGACGAGAAGCTGTTCCTGGAGATGTGCGCGACGCCGCCCGTGCCCGAGCCCAAAAGCGCGAGGCAACGCCGATGAGCCTGCTTCCCGTCGAGCCCGCCTACCGTCTCGCCGAGCGCACCGAGGAGCACCGCTGGCTGATCGCCGGCCTGTGGTCCGAGCAGGCCGTCGGCATCGTCGGCGGTGAGCCCAAGTGCTGCAAGTCGTTCCTCGCCCTCGACATCGCCGTCGCGGTCGCCGCCGGCATCCCGTGCCTGCGCCGCTTCGTCGTGCCACGCGCCGGCCGCGTCCTGCTCTACGCCGCCGAGGACGCGTTGCACATCGTGCGACGCCGCCTGGAAGGCATCTGCGTCGCTGCCGGCGCCGAGCTGTCCGACCTCGACATCCTCGTCATCACCGCGCCGACGCTGCGCCTCGACCTGGAGGCCGACCGCCGCAGCCTCGCCGAGACCGTCGCCGCACTGCAGCCGCGCCTGCTGATCCTCGACCCGTTCGTGCGCCTGCACCGCATCGACGAGAACGCCAGCGGCGAGGTCGCACCGCTGCTCGCGTTCCTGCGCGAGCTGCAGCGCCGGCATGGCGTCGCCGTGCTCGTCGTCCATCACGCCCGCAAGGGCGCCGGCAACGCTCGCGCCGGACAGGCGCTGCGCGGATCGTCCGAGTTCCACGCCTGGGGCGACAGCAATCTCTACCTGCGCCGCGATGGCGATGACCTCTCCCTGGCGATCGAGCACCGCGCGGCGCCGTCGCCC
>JANOJW010000673.1:0-2000 GCA_031418955.1 Hyphomicrobiales bacterium
GAGGTGATCGGCACCATGGGCCAGTAGCCCGACGGCGTCGTGCAGCTGATCGAGACGGTCGAGGCTGCGCGCCGCATTACCCCCCGCGATCCAGCCCGCCTCGCCTACATCACGCAGACCACGCTTTCTGTCGACGACACCGCCGAGATCGTGGCGGTGCTCCGGGCGCGGTTTCCCGCGATCGTCGGTCCACATAAGGAAGACATCTGTTATGCGACCACCAACCGGCAGGCGGCAGTCAAAGCAATCGCGCCGGGCGCCGACTGCGTGATGGTGGTCGGAGCCCCCAACAGCTCCAACTCGCTGCGCCTCGTCGAGGTGGCCGAGCGTGCGGGCTGCAGACGCGCGCTACTCGTCCAGCGCGCAAGCGAGATCGACTGGTCAGCGCTCGACGGCGTCGCCACGCTCGGCATCTCGGCTGGCGCCTCGGCGCCCGAAGTGCTGGTCGACGAGATCATCGCCGCATTGCGCGCGCGCTTCGACGTGACGGTCGAGCAGGTGACGACGGCCGAGGAGCGGATCGCGTTCAACGTGCCGCGTGAGCTGCGCGACGCCGGCGAGCGCGCCTGAGGGAGCGACCGGCGATGGCCGTCTACACCGAGGTCGGCGACGAGGAGATCGAGGCACTGGCCGCGAGCTATGGGCTCGGCCGGCTCGTCTCCTTCAAGGGTATTGCGGAAGGCGTCGAGAACACTAATTATCTCGTCGTCACCGATCGGGATCGCTATATCCTGACCCTGTACGAACGACGCGTCGATCCAGCGGAGCTGCCGTTCTTCCTCGGCCTGATGGAGCATCTGGCGGCCAGCGGCATCACCTGCCCGACGCCGCTGCGCGATCTCGAGGGACGCAACCTGCGCGAGGTGGCGGGCCGCCCGGCGGCGCTCGTCACCTTCCTCGACGGCGTGTGGTTGCGCCGCCCGCAGGTCGAGCATTGTGCGGCCGTCGGTGAGGCCTTGGCCCGCCTGCACCTCGCCGGTCGCGACTTTGCGATGCGCCGGACGAATGCGCTGGGGCTCGCCGGCTGGCGGCCGCTCTATGATCGCTTCTGTGACCGGGCCGACGAGATCATGCCGGGCCTCGAGAACGCGATCGACGCCGAACTCGACCATCTCGAACGCGCGTGGCCGAAGCACCTCGCAACCGGCGTCATTCACGCCGATCTGTTCCCCGACAACGTGTTCTTTCTCGACGACCGCCTCTCGGGCCTCATCGACTTCTATTTCGGCTGTACCGACGCCTTCGCCTACGACGTCGCCATCTGTCTCAACGCCTGGTGTTTCGAGCCGGACTTTTCGTTCAACATCACCAAGGGCCGCGCGCTGCTGCGGGGCTATCAGAGCGTGCGGCGGTTGTCGCCGGCCGAGGTCGCAGCCCTGCCGACGCTGGCGCGCGGGTCGGCGCTGCGCTTTCTGCTGACGCGGGCTTACGACTGGATCAACACGCCGCCAGACGCGCTGGTGAAGCGCAAGGATCCGGCCGAATACCTGCGTCGCCTGCGCTTCCATCAGGCCGTGACGTCGGCAGCCGACTATGGCCTGGAAGTCAGACCTCATGGATGACGCACGGCCACAGATCGTGATCTTCACGGACGGGGCGTGCTCGGGGAACCCGGGCCCCGGCGGTTGGGGCGCGATCCTGATGTCGGGGCCGCACCGGAGAGAACTGTCGGGCGGGGAGGCTGAGACGACCAACAACCGCATGGAGATGCTCGCCGCGATCTCCGCGCTGGAAGCGCTGAAGAACCCCTCGCGGGTCGACCTGCATACAGATTCCAACTACCTGCGCGACGGCATCATGAAATGGATCCAGGGCTGGAAGCGCAACGGCTGGAAGACTGCGGACAAGAAGCCCGTCAAGAACGTCGAGCTGTGGCAGCGGCTCGACGCGGCGCGCGCCCGCCACGCCATCGAATGGCACTGGGTGAAGGGGCACGCGGGCCATCCCGAGAACGAGCGGGCGGACGAACTCGCGCGCGAGGGCATGGCGCCGTTCAAGCG
>JANOJW010000674.1:0-5544 GCA_031418955.1 Hyphomicrobiales bacterium
TCGCCGAGCCGCGGTGCCGGGAGACGCGCCCCGAGCCGCGCCCGCTCGCCAGCGCACAGGTCGCCTGCCACGTGGTCGGTGGTGGTGCGTAGTCGGGTTGATAAAAGCGAAGGCCGCCAGTTCCCCGGCGCCCACGCTTACGATCTGCCCGAACCTCGAATGTCATCCAAATTGTCCACAAGATTGGCGTCCGATTTTTCCGACGCCGGAACCAACGGCCTGAACTCCGTCCGACTGGCAAGTCGTTGATCCGACACGGCGGCACATGATTTAGAATCTGGGGCGCGTTGGCCTTGGTCCCGCAAGCTGTTGACGTGTAGTTGCTTTTTCAGGTGAACGTCGCCAAAGAGTTGGGGCTGCCCGGTGGATCAGACTGAGCAGCCCCGAGAGAGTACAACGAATGAACCGGCCGTTGTGGCGGCTGGCCGAACGGCAGGTGCAAGCGTTCGTGTCCCGCGTCAAGACCGATGGCCGGATGATCCACGCGGCCTTTCGTCATGAAAGGTCGAGACCAATGTCTGAAGAGAAGCGCAGCCCGCTGACCATCGGTGGGAAAGCCGTGACCCAGGACGAGCACTGCAACATTTGCCTCAATGATCTGTGGTCGCTGGCTGGCGAACCCGCCAACGGCAGGCCTGATGACTGGAAGCGCAGCAAGCGAGTTGCTGGCCTCATTGCCGTACTCATCAGGGCGCTCACCAAAGAATCGGCGGAATTTCTCCGCCGATACCCAAAAGATGAAGAGTCCTCAGTCTACTACAAGGTCGGCCGAGCACGGAGCACCAAGACCTTCGCTCACGCGGTTCTCGCCCTCGACTATGCCGAGTACTTGAAGCCGGAAATTGGCGTCGAAGTTCGCACGATCTTCCTGCGGTTCAGGCAAAAGGACGTCACCCTCGCCCTTGAGATCATGGGCGAGATCACCTCGCAGGCTGAGTACGACTTGGACCGCGTCAAGCTCCGCGATCTGGTGATCGAGCACAACAAGCAATCGGCCGGCGTCGCCAAAGGCGCAGGCGTGACGCAGTTCGAGGCGTACAATGGCGCGGGCTTGTTCGGGCTCTACCAGATGACCAGGGCTCAACTGCTGAAGCACAAGGGGCTGCCACCAGACGCCAATCATCTGGATCATGCGAACCACGAAGAACTTGCCGCCAACTATTTCAAGGCAACGCAGGCAATCGCCAAGATCAAGCGCGAGGGCATCGTCGGCCAGAAGGCTGCAGAGGCCGCGCACGCGACCGTTGCCGCCGTCACGCGGGATGCCATCAAGGCGGTCGGCGGTAGGATGCCGGAGGACGAGAAGTCGCTTGAGCACGTCAAGGAAGCCCGCAAGCGCCTGAGGGCCGTCGAGAAGGACGAGGCGATGAAGCAGCTTCCGTCCATGCCGAAGAAAACCGGCAAGAGGGAGCGATGCAAAACTAAATGATTTGAGATCGCGCGGCGTCTTGACTGCAGCGGTGTCAGACACCCAACCACCAGCGCCAGCTCAACTGACGGCGTTAGCGTCGGGAATCTGACACCATGTTGCGTGTGTGCGCGTCACACCTTGACGGGCACGAGCGCATAGCCGTTGCCGTCCTTGGCGAGGGTGCCGGCGCCCGGCATGCCCCAGTGGTAGCCGGCCGCCACGATTCTGTCGGCGATGATGCGGTCGAACGTCCGGCGCCGCGTCTCCTCGGCCTGCTTGGCGTCCTGGTCGAACATCACGTGCCAGCCGGGGTTCTTCAGGTTGATCGCCGGATTACCGTTGACGTCGCCGAGCACCATGAGCTGTGCGTCGGCCGAGCCCAGCAGGTAGCTCATGTGACCTGGCGAGTGGCCGTTGGTGGCGACCGACTGGACACCGGCGACAGCCTCCTTGCCGGCCTCGGCCTGACGGATGTTCTTCCAGGTCGGGAACGTGCTCTGGATGCGCGTGACGAGCGCCTTGCGAGCCTCCGGCGCGGTCGAGAGCGTGACCGGGTCGGTCCAGTACTTCCACTCGAGCGCGGGGACGACGATCTCGGCGTGGCCGAACGCCTGTCCGCCGTCCTTGGCGATGAGGCCGGAGATGTGGTCGGGATGGAAATGCGTGATGATGACCGTTCCGATTTTCGCCGGGTCGATGCCTGCTTCCTTGAGCCCGTCATCGAGCAGACCCGTGTTGGGGCGGCCGTTGGCCCCGTTACCGGCATCGAACATGATGTGCCGGTTGCCGAGCTTGACGACGGTGACGGTGTAGGCGGTGGGCATCTTGGCATCGGGCAGACCGGCGGCCTTGAGCGCCGCCTTCTGATCGTCGACCGACGCGTTCTTGATGAAGTTCGGATTGTGGTCGCGCTCGACGGCGCCGTCGAACACCTGCGTCACCTCGATGTCGCCGACCTTGAACTTGACGTGCTTGAGGCCCTTCGGGTTCATCGCGGTCGGGCCGCCGCCTTGCTGCGCCTGCGCGCTGCCGATGAACTCGAGCGGCCCGTCGAGACCGAAGGTGGCGGCTGCGGCGGCCGACGACAAGACGACATTGCGGCGGGTGAGCATGGTGATCCTCCTGCATGGGTTGCGCGCGTTCAAAGGCAGCTTCGGAACCGAAGCTCAGCGTCGCGCGCTGGTCAGACACACGATACTCATGGCACGACCGTGACGGCTGGACAACGGCGCGCCAGCCTTGGCCAGAACAGCAGAGCTTGATCAGAACAACAGAGCGTGAGGACGAGACTTGGCTCGCGGTGTGGCGGCACGGCTTCGGCGGGCAGCATGTGCCCGCCGAGAGACTGCCGCGAGCCTCATACGTCCTTGGTCTTGGCGCCCTTGGAGGCGGACATCACGGCCATGACGCCCTTCTCCATCGCCGCATCGCCCGAGTACATCTCGCTGCGGCCGAGCGTCTGGCCGTTGTCGCCGGATTTGAGCGAGAAGTAGGGCTTGCCGTCGGCGGCCGTCTTGCGCTCGAAATTCTTGGCCTCGGCCGCGTTCTTGATCACCGATGCGATTCCCGCCTCGGCCGCATCCTTCGTCGAGTACGCCTCGCTCGTCAGCACCACCTCGCCGTTGGCTGCCTTCAAGTTGAACATGTACTTGCCGGTCTTGTCTTTCTTGAGCTCGAATGCGCTTGCCATGGGGATCTCCTTGCACTGAGACACGGGTCCAGCCGGACCGCGACATCCGTCATCGTAATGATCCCGGGAACAGCCAACAATATGCGCCGTCTTCGAGTTGCATGCGCCGAGCCGCTCTGCCTCGAAATATCCTTAATCCGGCAGACGTTGCGGCAAGCCATAGTCCCGCCCCGCCCGTGATCCATACGGGGGAGCCCCACCTTCCGTTGGAAGAAGATCTGGCCGACGGAAGATGATCGGATGCGGCGCCAACGGCCCAGCAGCGGGCCCCTCAGGAGAGTGACATGGCCGACGTCGACTATACGACCGACATCAAGAAGTATGCCGCCGCCGTCGACGACAAGGCGGTGAAGGGGATCGTCAAGTTCCTCGGCATCGCGCTGAAGAGCGCCGACGCCTCGATGGTGTCCTGCTCGTCGAAGGACGAACTCGAGCGCGTGCGCGAGAGCTTCCTCAAGAAGAAGCTCAAGCTCACCGAGAGCGACGCCGACCTCGACGCGCGCATCAAGGCGGTGTGCGATCAGGTCAAGGCCGACAAGACCAAGCACCGCGTCACGTTCTACTATCTGCTCGCCGACAAGGCCGGCAAGCTCGGCGCGCTCTGAGGCGGCGCCGCAAATCCGCATCGTGCAGCCTCGGCGGTCGCCACCGCCGGGAATGCTCAAGTTCGGGCCGAGTTCGCGCGCCCAAACGTGCGCCGTGCTGTGCGTGACGGGTTCGTGAACCGGGAGACGCGCGACGCCTACCGCCCGCGCCGTTCATCCCGTCTTCAACGCAGGCGGCTTGACCCCGCACCGCTCCATGGGCAGCGCGGTGGTGAGCCAGCCGTCCTTGGCGATGGTCACGACGTAGCGGCGGCAGCGCTCGCCCGCGCCGGCCGCGAAATGCACGCGGAACTGCGCGAGTTTCGCCGAGGTCGTACGCGGCCACTCGAGCGCGCCGTCGTCGGGTGTCTCGGCGAGCGCTTTGCGGATCGCGACCTGCGCGTTGCGGTAGTCGTCGGGTGACAGGCGCTCGAGCAGCACGCGCGAGAGGCCAGGGTGTAGCCCTGCGGCTTGCGCACGGCGCGTGAGCGGATCGGTGGCGGGTGGCGGCGGGGTGTAGGGCGCTGGTGCGGTGGTGGCCTGTTCGGGGTGGGCCGTCGCAGGTTCGCGGCTGACCGGCGTTTCAGGCGTCACGATTGGCTGCATGTTCACGGCAGGCGTCGCCACCTCGGGCATCACACTGGGATCAAGCAATGCAAGGACGGGGAGGGCCGCATCGTTCACCTGCGCTGCAGGTGCAGAGGGCGAGGACTGCGGTGATCGATCGGACGTGGCGATCAGCTTGACAGCCTCGGTGGCGAGAGGCGCCATCCAGGCAAGCCGACCGTCGAGCCAGAGCCAGCCGCCGCCGGCAATTGCGGCGATCAGGGCCAGAGTGCGCAGCACACGGCTGCGACGTCGATGGCCGAGCGGCGGGCCGATGCGCTCGGGCGCGGCGATCTCCCAGCGCAGGTGGCCATCGTCGACGGTGCGAGAGATCGGGCGAGCGTGGGTCATCGGCGCACGCGGCACACACCGCGCCTCTGCATGAGATCCCGCTCGCCATCGAGTTGTCTGGACGCGGAAGGCGAAATGATGGCGGGATCAGTGCGTTGCGCGATCAGCGCCGATGCGGGACCAAAGCGACCGTGTACCCCGCGTCGGGGCGGCGCGTGTAACCGAAGGCGAAGTCGGATGGCGGAGCGATTGGGCTTGTCCCCTCTCCCCGGTGTCTGCATTTCAACAGGGAGAGGGTTAAGGGGCAGCAATAATCTCTGTCAGGAACCAAGACCGCCCCACCAAGTCGGTTGGCGTCAAAACTTGCCTTGGGCGAGGGTGGCGATACTGGCGCGAACGCCATCCGGCTGAGCCGCAACTGCCGAACTCAGCGCGCGGAGCGAGCGTCGCGCCGCATATAACTGGTCCAACAACGAAAGCACCACCGACATGCTTTCCTCTTCGATGCTGAGTTCATAGTGAAGTTCGCAAATGAGGCGGACGCGGGCCACGTCGGCGGTGTCAAACCTCAATTCCTGAAAGTCCCGGACCGGAACGATCCAGCCATAGTCGATCCAGCGCTGAAGGGCTTGCGCGTCCAACGGATCAATAGCGGCTACCAGTTCGGCTTCGCTTATCATGATGCTGCTCCCGACCCTTTGCGGGGATCGTATGGATGCTTGGCTTCCCACTCGACGACGGATCGAACGAGATCATCATCGGTCACTTCGGGAAGCATGACTTTCAGCTCGACAAAATGATCGCCGCTACCGCCTTTGACAGGAACGCCTTTACCGCGCAGACGCAAGATCGTGCCGGTGTTCGAACTTTTCGGCACGGCAAGGTTCACCATGCCCGCTATCGTCTCGACCGCGACTTTCGCACCGGCGAGGGCGGTGATTTCGAATCGCTGGTGCGCCTGC
>JANOJW010000675.1:0-2962 GCA_031418955.1 Hyphomicrobiales bacterium
GATTGCCTGGCGCCGCGAGTACGACATCCTCGCCGACGTGATCCGCAAGACGGCCGCCGCCGTCGAAAAGGAGAAGGGGCGGACGCTCGACTACCAGATCGGCACCATGATCGAGCTGCCGCGCGCGGCCTTGCGCGCCGACGAGATCGCGGAGGGCGAGTGGGGGGCTGAGTTCTTCTCGTTTGGCACCAATGATCTGACCCAGACCTGCCTCGGGCTGTCGCGCGACGATGCAGCTCCCATCCTGTCGAACTACGCCGACGCCCGCATCTTCGAGGTCGACCCGTTCGTGTCGATCGACCGGGATGGTGTCGGCGAACTCGTCCGCATCGGCACCGAACGTGGGCGCCGGGTCAACCCGAAGCTCAAGATCGGCATCTGCGGCGAGCATGGCGGCGATCCCGACTCGGTCGCCTTCTGCCATGATGCGGGCCTCGACTACGTGTCGTGCTCGCCGTTCCGCGTGCCCGTCGCCCGCCTCGCCGCCGCCCAGGCCGCAATCAAGGTCAAGCGGACGAGCACAGCTTAATCCACTGGACGGCAGGCCCCGGCTCGTCGGATGCTGGTCATCTCGACGGCTGAAGGGGGTGGCACGATGCTCGATCTCATCATTCGTGGCGGCGACGTGGTGATGCCACAAGGCGTCGTGCGCGCGGACGTGGCCATCGGCGGCGAGACGATCGTGGCCATCGCGACGGCGGGCGCGCTCGTCACAGGCACGGCCAAGCGCGAGATCGACGCGGCGGGTAAAATCGTGATGCCTGGCGGCATCGATCCGCACGTGCACCTGCACCATGGCTGGATGAGGCCGGACGGCACCTGGCTCACCACCGCGGGACCCGAGCAGGTCGGCAAGGCCGCGCTGTTCGGCGGCACCACGACGTTCATCGATTTCGCCTACTGGCGCGAGAACCAGACGGCGCTTCAGGGCATCGAATCCCGCGACAAGGACTTCGTTGGCAAATCCCCGTGCGATTGGGCCTATCACATCATGCTGCATTCCGAGCCCCCGCACACGTTCTCGGGGCAGCTCGCCGAGGCGATCCAGGCCGGTTATCCGACGCTCAAGATCTTCACGACCAACATCCTCCCCACCCGCACCGGGCGGATGATCGACTTCGGCGACATCTGGGAGGCATTCCAGGTGCTGGCCGCCAACGGCGGGCTCGGCGGCATCCACGCCGAGGCCAACGATATCGTGATGCACATGTATGCCAAGCTGATCCGCGAGGGACGCGTGCACTTCCAGCATCTGGCCGAAGCGCATAACCAATTGTCCGAGGACCTGTCGTTCCGTCGTGTGCTGCGTTTGGCCGAAAGCGTGCCAGGAACGGCGCTCTACATGATGCACGTGTCGGCCGCGACCGGCGTGCAGGCGATCCGCGAGGCGCGCGCCAAGGGGTTGCCCATCTACGGAGAGACGCTGCACCAGTACATGCTGTTCTCGGCGGAGGACTACAAGCGGCCGAACGGGCAGATGTATCACACCTACCCTTCCCTCAAGGCGAAGGAGGATCAGGCCGCACTTTGGGCGGGCACGCTCGACGGTTCGATCAACGCGGTGGCGACCGACGAGCTGTGCTGCACGTTGAAGGAGAAGACGCTCGGCGACCGCATCGACAATACCACGGGCGGCAACTCGGGAGTCGAGCCTCGGCTTGCCGTGATGTACACCGAGATGGTGGCGCGGCGCGGCTACACGCTCAACCGCTACGTCGATCTCGTGTCGAGCAATGCGGCGAAGATCATGGGGCTCTATCCGAGGAAGGGCTGCCTTGCGGCGGGCAGCGACGCCGACATCACGATCCTCGACCCTGCGCGCCGCGGCAAGGTGCGGGCCGCAGATCTGCACGAGACCGACTACACGCCGTGGGAGGGCCACGACATCTTCGCATGGCCCGCGGTGACGATCCTGCGCGGCAAGGTGATGGTCGAGAACGGCCAGTATTTTGCGAGCCCGCAGGACGGCAAGTATCTCAAGCGCAAGATCCCGTCGGACATTCTGGGCGGCGCGACGTTGTCTTGAATAGGGAGGCTCCCATGCCTGGTGCACTCGATAGCCTTGTCGTGCTCGATCTGACGAATTTCCTATCGGGGCCGTATGCCGCGATGATGCTCGGCGACCACGGCGCCGACGTGATCAAGATCGAGATGCCGGGGGCGGGCGACAACGCGCGCCGGATGCCGCCGTTCGTCAACGGCGAGAGTGCGCCGTTCATGATCTGGAACCGCAACAAGCGCTCGGTGGTGCTCGATCTCAAGTCGGCGGAGGGCAAGGCGCAACTGCTGGCGCTTGCCGATGGCGCCGACATCCTGATCGAGAACTTCCGCCCCGGCGTGATGAAGAAGCTCGGCCTCGATTATGCGGCTTTGCACGCGAGAAACCCACGGCTCGTCTATGCGTCGATCTCGGGCTTCGGGCAGACCGGGCCCTATGCGCGCCGCGGCGGGTTCGACCTGATGGCGCAGGGCATGTCGGGTCTGATGAGCACGTGCGGGCCCGCCGACGGCCCCCCGCACCGCCTGCCGATCGCGATCTCGGACATAGCAGCCGGCATGTTCCTCGCCTTCGGCATCCTGGCAGCCGTCGAGGCGCGGCACCGCACGGGGCGCGGCCAGCACGTCGAGACGTCGCTCTTGGAGGCGGCAACCTCGTTCGGCGTCTATGAGGCAGCCCACGTCTCCGCGCATGGCACGCGGCCCGAGCGCATCGGTCAGGCGCATCGGGGCAGCGCGCCCTACCAGTGCATCGCAGTCGCCGACGGCTACATGACGATCGGCGCGGCGCAGCAGCCGTTCTACGAGACATTGACCGAGCTGATCGGCCGGCCAGATCTGCGGACCGATTCCCGCTTCAAGACCAATGCCGACCGCGTCAAGCACAACACCGTGCTGATCGGACTAATCGAAGCCGAGATGAAGAAAAAGCCGATGGCGCACTGGTTGGCTGCTCTCGAGAAGG
>JANOJW010000676.1:0-15107 GCA_031418955.1 Hyphomicrobiales bacterium
CAGGAGTCAGAGAAAAAATGATTTGGGAATCCCTCGACTGACGACGGCGGACCGGACGAAGCGCGTTTTTTGATGCGGCGTGGCTGATTAGACTCTACTCAACTGACGACACGCCCTAGTTCTAATGACAATAAAAATACAGTTGAATCAATGCGTCTAAACGACAACCAACGCCGCGCTCCGACAGCAACATTTCCGCCGATCCGAAGGCCACACAGAGAAGAGTTCGGCCCGGTCTGCGGATGCAGGCCGGGCCGAATAGCGCACCTGTGAATCGGGGTGATCAATCCCGTCCGGATCGTCACCGCCATCGTCGGCATCACCTCTGTCGGGATCGCGTGGCGGCTCGCGACGGCTGCGCTTGATGTAGGCATCGAGGTCGCTGCGCCTGATGCGCGTGGAAGCCCCGAACTTGTGGGCGGACAACTCGCCGTCCTCGACCAGTCGCCAGACCGAGCGCTCGGAGATGTCGAGCTCTTCGGCCACCTTTGGGATTGTCAGGAACGGGTCGCCTTTGGGGCCACCCTTGTCCTTGCACATGCTGGCCTCGCATTCGCTCCACCACTGCATTGTCGTGAGCGATGACATTGCGCCGTCACCTCTGGCGCTCAGGAGCTTGGCCGGTCCGGCCGAAGCGTGGCCACGCAGTAGCTGACGGTGATCGCAGGCGCATTGGGTGACAAAGCCCTCGAGCGCCGAGTTCGTTTCACCCTGATCGCCGAGCAACTGGCTGCCGCTGCTCCCAGGCGCGGACGGCTTCGAAAATCGCTGACGGTGTCGGGCGTCTCGGGCGTTGCGCAGCCGGCACACGCGCGATGATCTCGAGCACGTATTTGCCGAACCTGCCGAAGTCGCTGCGACTGCGACCGGGTGGCGAGCCGAACAGCTTGGTGTAGGACGATGCGGCGGCGCCGATCACGAACCGCCGAGCAAGGGTCGATTGGTACGGCTTACCTTTTGGGGCCCCCGAGCCCAGAAGCTCCGCGGCGCCATGAAGGTCCGCGGCGACCACTGCAGTCATGGTCGCGATGGCGCCGATCTCGTCGACGTAGTGCAGGATGCGCTCGGTGGCGTGCGGTCGGTCGTTGCAGCACCGTTGTGTACGGGCGCGCAGCATGCGCGCCATGGCGTCCGCATCATCGGCGCCAAGCAGATCCCGAAGCCCATCAGCAAACTCTTGCCCGTACGCTCCGAGTCTTTTGAGGCCCTTCGCGACGCGTTTCCGCAAGGCAATGTCGCGGTCGAACTCCTCCGTACCGTCGACCGCCGTCGACCGTCCGTGTGTAGAGGCCGGCAAGCCGCACTACCTCGGCCTCCCAGCCCTTGGGCCAATTGGCCTTGGGATCACGCTTGCGCTCGATTGCCCGAGTGCGCACAGAGCGCTCGATAGTTGGGCGATGTCGTCGCTGAGGCGCCACGTCAGACCGCCTCCGTCATCTGCTCAGCGGCTATCGCCCCCGGGCGCTCACAGACGAAGTCGGCCCACTGCTGCATCAGGCCAACCCGCTCGTCGAGAAAGCGCGTGCGCCGGTAGGCGGCACGCACGGCATTCGGATCGGTATGCGCAAGGGCTGCCTCCGACACCTCATTGCGCACGCCCCCTTCCGCGGCCCAATCCTTGAAGGCACTGCGAAACCCATGCGGGGTGCCGGCCACCTTGGCGTCGCGCATCAGCTTGGACAACGTGTTGTCTGAGAGCGGTTGCCCCTTGGTGCCGGGAAAGACCACCGTTCCCTCGCCGAGCTTCCGCGCCTCCAAGAGGATCTCCAAGGCGCCATCCGAAAGGGGCACAGTATGAGGCTCGCGCGTCTTCGTTCGGCGACCGGTGACCGGATCCACGCCAGAGATCGTCCAGAGTTTGAGCGAGAGATCGAACTCGTCCCACAATGCTCCACGCGTCTCGCCCGAGCGCGTGGCCGTGACGATGAGAAACTCGAGCGCGAGCTTCGTTGCCCGTGTCGCGGTGTACTCGTGTAGCGATTGAACGAATGCAGGCACCTCACGCCATGGCAGCGCGGCATGATGCTTGACCTGCCGATGATCGGTGCCGAGCTCGGCGGAGACGCCGATGCACGGGTTCGCCCGATCGCGCATGCCGCGCAGGATGGCGCTGTCGAAGACCGCCCGCAGGCGCTGCAGCACCCGCGATGCGGTCTCCGGCTTGCTAAACCAGATCGGTTTCAGGACGTCGATCACTTCGGCCGCGGTGACATCGGCGACCGGCGTGCGGCCGATCTTCGGGAACACGTAGGCACGCATGGTATTCCGCCATTGCTGGACGTGCTTGCCATTCGACAACTGCTGCACGCGCACCGAGAAGAACGCTTCGAACGCGGTCTTGAATGTCGCGCCAGCACGCTTTTTCTGCAGGGCGTCGGCACGTACGTCGCGACCGTCCTTCGCAGCACGGCGAAATGTTGCCGCCATATTGCGAGCGTCGTCGAGACCGACATCCGGATAAACGCCGAGCCCGCGCTCGACACGGCGGCCGTTGATGGTGACGCGCAGCGCCCACCGTTTGACGCCCTTGTCGGTGATGACCAGCCGCAACCCCGCACCATCCTCGTAGAGGCCGGGCTTGCTGACCTTCGTTACCTTCAGAGCACTCAAGCGATGGGCGGTGCGGGGCCGCTTCTTCTTATCGGTCACCGGCACCTCAGGAAACCTGCCTATGAACTATGAACCACCCTATTTAGCGGTCATTTGCTGGCTTTCAAGAGGTGGATCTGGCGGGGCGTGGCATCATAACGAGCGAGCTATGCGCCGTTTATTCTCCAATAATATCAGAAGTTGTGTCAGGAGTTGGCAATGTCTGGCAGGAGTATGCGCCGGCAGGCAGAGGACCACGCTGGCGGAGAGAGTGGGATTCGAACCCACGGTACGCTTTCACGTACACACGCTTTCCAAGCGTGCGCCTTAAGCCACTCGGCCATCTCTCCGGATTGAGCGGGCGGACTATAACGATCGATAGCCGCCGCGCAACACGAATTCCCTGACCCAAATCCCCAGCTGAAGGTGAGCAATTTAGCGACCGATGTCCGCAGTCCGATCCAGACAAGTGCCGCGCCGCTATCACCCAGACGGAGTTCCACCTCACCGAAATTGCCGATAATCTTTTTTTTCGGCTGGGGATTGGACCCGCAGCAGTCGTGACTACGACACGAGCGGCAGGCCCTCGCCGCGGCGGATGTCGTTGATGACCTCCTTCACCCGCTGACGCAGCGGCGCGTACTGCAGCCCGAACTCCTCGATCAGCCGCCGGTTGTCGATCATGAAGTTGCCCGAGATCGCGCGCCCGCCGGTCGGCTCTTTGAAGCGGATATCGGCATGAGGGAGGAATTCGCGCACCAGGGCGGCGAGCTCGCCAAGGCTGATGGTGGCACCGCCCGAATTATAGGTCGTGTGCTTCGGCCTGTCGGCAAGCGCCACACGCGCGAAGGCTTCCGCCATGTCCTCGACGTGAATGACGCTGCGCATGGCGTCGGCATGTGGGAACTCGACCATCTGGCCGCGCGCTGGTTGGCACATGCAATTAACGTGATCGATGGAGCCGAACTTCTTGTCGGGCCCTGTCACGTTGGCCGGGCGAATGCAGGTGATGGTCATGCCGTAGGCGCGGCGGTAATCGAGGGCCTGCCACTCGTTCATGATCTTGTTGACGGCGTATTGGGTATCACCGTACCGCTCGTCGCCTTCGTTGACGAGGCGTTCGCCAAATTTCGCCTGCTGGCCGTTGACGGCAACGGAGCTTGCGAACACGGTATGCTTGACGCCGAAACGTCGCGCGGCCTCGAAGCAGTGGTCCATGCCCTGGATGTCGAGCTTGAAAGCTGTGTGGGGTGCGAGCTCGCCGATGAAATAGGAGAGGTTGATCAGCCGCTCGGCCTTGGATTCCTGGACCGCGCCGATCACGTCGTCGAACTGTGTAACGTCGCCGCGCACGACCCGGACCTTGTCACCGAACCCGGCGAAGGCCGCCGTGGCGCCCGCAACGTCGATGTCCATGCAGATGACCCGATGCCCGCCTTTCGCCAGGATCGGGATCATGCGTCGCCCGATGAAACCCGCTCCGCCGATGACCAGAATGGACATTCCGTTCGTCCCGTTGATGTGGTTGCCGCCAAGTGCGCCCACGATAGCACCAACCGCCCTCCGGTCCATGCCCGAGCGGGCAAGGCTGCATTGAACGGACATCATGATCGAGCAACTTGATCCGACATTGGCCGGCGGAGATCGGTTTCGGTGTCGCAGCGCATTGCGGCCGGCGGCAATCCGCCGCAATTGAACGGTCATCACCGATTTTTCAGGTACCGGTCGCCAAGCCCTCGTCAGGTCGCAAGCCGTGACCACGTCTTAGTTCAACGGCCGCGACCGGCCGCGACCTCTGGGCAGTTAACTTCCCGCACGAACAATGCTAGTGCCACGGCTCGGGAAAAGCTAAACGACGATCACTACAGCGGGTCCGGCGAGGTCGCCGGGGAGTGGTCGGCTTTTAAGTTCGGCTGGTGTGCGTCGATACGACGAAGCGTGCAGCAGTCAACGGCAGGCAGGCCGATCTTTAGATCGGCCCGATTGCCTCGGTACAGACATCGGATCTTGGAAGACGGGTTCGACTCCATGGATCTTGGCGACCTGATCAAGCCGGAAGCCGTCGTTCCGGCGCTGCCGGCCAAATCGAAAAAGCAGGCCCTGCAGGAATTGGCCGTCCGCGCTGCCGCGATCACCGGCATCGATGAGCGCCGCATCCTGGACGTTCTGGTCCAGCGCGAGATGCTCGGCTCGACAGGGTTCGGCCGCGGTGTCGCAATTCCGCACGGCCGCGTCCCGGATCTGCGCCGAGTCACCACAGTTTTCGCTCGCCTCGAGTCACCGATCGACTTTGAGTCGGCCGACGGCGAGCCCGTGGATCTGGTGTTCCTACTGTTGACCCCCGAGCATGCCGGTGCGGATCACTTGAAAGCGTTGTCCCGCATCTCGCGGATCGTGCGCGATCCCCTGGCGATCGAGAAGCTCCGGGCCTCGCGTGATCGCGCCGCACTCTATGCGGTGTTGACCGAGCCGATGGCTTCCCACGCCGCTTGAGTTTGTTTCATCGAGCGTTCGGTCGCGTAAGCCCTGCGTTAGGCCGACGTAACCGGTGGAGGCTTGGGTGCCCCTGTCTGAATGCATCGTTGATCATCGCTGGGGGTCAGGCGTCGGCGCGGCATGGCGTTTGCAGCGGCTTTGCAGGTGTTACTGAAATCTTAATTTGGCTCGGCCCCAATCGCGCAGTCTAGCAGTGCCAACGAGTCAAAGAGTGTCCCACGCCGGGACACCGCTCCACCAATATCCCAGAGGACTGATCACGCCATGACGGCCAGACTGAACCCGACCTCTGCGCTGATGTTTCTGGGCCTCGCGGCCGCCGGCGCCGGCATGCTGCTCGGCCCGGCCCAGATGATCGCGGGCCCTGCACTCGCCAGCGAGAAGGCAGCGGCGCGAGTCGCCATCCAGGTTAACGACAACGACGCAAAGGTGATGAATCTCGCGCTCAACAATGTTGCCAACGTCGTCGCGCACTACAAAGCGCAAGGGCAGAAGGTCGAGATCCAGCTCGTCACCTATGGCCCGGGCCTCCACATGCTGCGTGCCGATACGAGTCCCGTGAAAGACCGCATCGCGGCCATGGCGCTGCAGATCGATGGCCTGACGTTCGCAGCCTGCCAGAACACACAAGCCAACATGGCCAAGCAGGAGGGCAAGGATGTGCCGCTCCTCACCGAGGCCCGCTCGGTGCCCTCTGGCGTCGTGACGCTGATCGAGCTGCAGCAGAAGGGCTTCGCCTACATCCGGCCTTGATGACTGAACGGCGGCCGCTCGCCGGCGGCCGTCGCCCGTTCTGTTCTGCGTAACCCGAGGTTCGACATGGTTCTGCGTTCCGCCTCCCTTGCTCTCGCCACCGCTCTCGTCGCCACTTCGCTCTCCCCACCCGCCCTCGCGCAGAAGAAGCCGAAGACCGAAGCGGCGAGCCAGATCCCGACGCACGTCAAGATCAACGCCTGGACGCTTGGGCTTGCCGCGGGCCGCACCGAAGGTGCGCCGTTGCGGTTTGCCGCCGAGCTCGCCCGCGAGCTTGATGACGAACACGACATGCGCGTCCTACCGATCGTGACGCGCGGTCCCTTCGACAACGTCTTCGACCTGCTGCACCTCAAGGGCGTCGACCTCGCCATCGTCAGCGGCGACATCCTCGAGTTTTTCAAGAACGATCCGGGCGGGCCGGGAATCGCCAAAAAGCTCGCCTACGTCATGCCTCTAGTGCCGGCCGAGGTGCACATCCTGGCCCGCGCCGATATCGACAGGATCGAGGACCTGGCAGGCAAGGCTGTGAACTTCAACACCAAGGGCACGCAAGCCGCCTACACCGGCCCGATCCTGTTTGATCGTCTTGGCATCAAGATCGAGCAGCATTTCTTGGCCCACAACCAGGCCATGGCGCAGATGCTAAAGGGCGAGAAGTTCGCAGCGACCTTCTGGGTATCGTCGAAACCGATAGATCCGCTAGCCAAGCGCACCTTCCCCGAGGGCTTCAAGCTGCTGTCGGTGCCGATCAACGACAAGCTGCTCGAGTACTATTTCCCAACCTGGCTCGAGGCCGCCGACTATCCGGGACTCGTTAAGGCGGGCGAGCGCATCGAGACCGTCGCGGTGCCGACCGTGCTCGCCGCCTTCAATTGGGGCAAGGACACCGACCGCTATCGCCGTCAGCAGCGCTTCGTCGACTACCTTTTCAAGCGGCTGCCGAACCTGCAGACAAAGCCCGGTTACGACCCGAAATGGAAAGACATCAATCTTGCCGGCTCGGTGCCCGGCTGGCAGCGGCTGCCGCTGATGCAGGCGCGCCTCGATGCGGCCGCGGCGGAAGCCAAGACCAAGGTTATGACCGAGAAGCGGGTCGACGCCCCGACCGTGCCCGCCGAGAGACGATGACGGTAGAGAACAGCGGCTGACAACCAGCAGATTGCCGATGCGCCCCGAGTCCAAACCCAGTCGAGATGCCCTGCAGCCACCGCCGCGGCGCGGTGTGCGTGCAATGCTGCGCGCCATCGGACCTCTGGTGCTGGTGGTCGGTGGGGTCGCCTCGGCGCTCTATGTCCATACGCATGGCAGTGCGCGGCTCGGAATCCAGCCCAAATCGACGCAACTGGCGGCTCTGCCGTCGCTGCAGGATACCCGCCCCCTAATCGAGATCGAGCCCGAGGCCGCGAAGCCCCCGGCCGTAGTTGAGCTGCTGGCGCCCGTGCCTGACGTCAAGCAGACTGAGGCCCAGTCCGCGCCTCCTGCTGGACCGGTCGCAGCTACGCCCCCCGCGGCAACCCAGCCACGGCCCGAGCCTGCGACAAGCCTCCCAACGCTGCCCCCACCACCCGCCGTTCGCGATCCATCCTCGGATCGGCCTGTCGCTGCAGCACCAATCGTTCCCGGCGAGCAAGCCCCGGCGGCTCCAACCGAGGCAAAGCCGCCAACGCCGTCTCCTGCACTCTCGCAGGTGACGCCGAGCCCCGCTCCCGAAGCGAAAGTCGAGGTCGCACTGTCCGACGTGCCAATGGCTCGCGCCGATCCGGCTGAAACGCGTCCGGCGCCAGCCCCAACCGCACCGTCTCGAGCGACACCCGAACCGTCCATTCCAGCCCCTCAGGAAGCTCCCACGCCCGCTCCGCCCGCCGCTTCGCCATCGCCCGAGCCGCGCACGAAACCAGCCGCGGTAACCCTGAAACTGTTCGAGCGTGGCAAAACTCTCTTGGGTGACGGCAACATTGCTGGCGCACGCCTCTTCCTCGAGCGAGCGGCGGAGGCAGGTCATGCAGATGCAGCTCTCCTACTCGGCGACACGTTTGATCCGCTGTGGCTCGCCTCGAACGGTGCCCACGGTACACGCCCGGAACCGGCCACGGCGCGGCGGTGGTACGCCACCGCTCAACGCCTCGGATCTCGAGAGGCGCAAGCGCGTCTCGCACGCAGTGAACCCGGAAACTGAGCGGGGCCAACGACGCCCGCATTTGAGACTATTCTTGTTCGAGTGGAGACATCCGTGAACTGGCCGCGTAACCTGAGACCGTCTTCGGGATCGATCCACGAGAACTCGACTACCCCGGCGCCCGCCATGATCAGAATGCCACGAGGCGACAAGATCGATCCTCGTTCCGTACAGAGTTCCCGCTCTTATGACCGCGCCGATGCGCCATCTCGGGTCGCGGGTTCCACCGATCCCGCGCCAGCGTTGCAAATCAAGCCGCTCGATGTGCCGGCCTACATCGCTGCAGCCAAGCGGCGCAAAGGCCTGATCGCACTAACCGCGCTCGCAACGACTCTCGCCACCCTCGCGTTCGCGATGGCGATGCCGCGCAGCTATGTATCAGGCACGCGCCTGCTGATCGATCCGCGCGGCCTGCAGGTGATCGATCGCGATGTGACCCCGCGCTCGGGAACCACTGATCAGGTCATCTCTGTCGTCGAAAGCGAGATGCGCGTCGCCACCTCCGACAAGGTCCTCTCGGCGGTCATCGAGAAGCTGAAGCTCACAGAAGATCCTGAGTTCAACGGATCCAAGCGCTACGTCTGGTCGTTCGCCACCGATCTATTGGACGGCGTGCGCGGCGCAGTACAGAAAGTGCTCGCCCGCGAGCCCGAGCCGCCTCGCCCCGATCTCGTCGCGCTGCGCGAGATGCAGAAGGCGGTCCGCATCCGGCGCGAACCGCAAAGCTTCGTCGCCGACATCAACGTGCGCACAGAGGACGCGGCGAAGTCCGCCCTGATCGCCGATACCGTTGCGGCCCAGTACCTCGAGACGCGCGCGACCACGCAGTCGGGCGCCACCCGCCGCGCGTCGGAGACGATGACGGGCCGGCTCGACGAGCTGCGCCGCAGGCTCGAGGAGTCAGAAGCGCGCGCGCAAGCCTTCAGGCGCGACAACGAGCTGGTGATTGCCGGCGGGCGGCTGGTCAGCGATCAGCAACTCTCCGAGCTCAACACGCAGCTCGGCAATGCCCGTGGAGAATCGTCCCGCTCAGCCGTGCGCCTCGAGCAGATCCAGCAGATCCGCCGCTCGGGCGCCGATCCAGATTCGATTGCAGAAACCCTGCAGTCCGAGACGATCGTGCGGCTCAAGACGCAGTACGCCGCGGTCCGCCGCCGCGAAGCATCGCTGCAGGCCACACTGCTGCCGTCACATCCGATGGTGAAGCAGGTGCGCCAGGAGCTCGCCGACTCGCGCCGCCAGATCAGCGAGGAGATCGGCCGCATCGCCGAGGCGGCTCGCCTCGAGGTCGAGCGCACCCGCAACAACGAGCGCGCGCTCGATCGCCAGCTTGGCGAGTTGAAGGAGCGCGCCACCTTGGCGGCGGAGAAGATGGCCAAGGTCCGCGAGCTGGAGCTCGAGGTAGAATCGAGCCGGTCTATATTCAACTCATTCATGACGCGCGGGCGCGAGCTCGGCGAGCAGCAACGCCTCGACACGTCGCTGGTGACCGTGCTTTCGTTCGCTGTGCCACCCAGGAACCCGAGCGGTATTCCACTGTCGCTGCTGGCGCCGGCCGGCCTGATGGCTGGCTTGTTGCTCGGCTGCGGACTAGCGGTGTGGCGCGACCGGAAGGACCCGGTGCTGCGCGGCTCCGACCAGCTTGCCTTGCTTGGTGCCGAGGGCGACATGACCATCATCCCGGCCATCGAGACCGGCCAGACGCAACGCCGCGTACGCGGCCGCAACGGCATGCTCGAACCGGGCGAGATGATTCCCTCGTTTGTGACGACGGATCCCCAGAGCGAGGCGTCGCGCGCCATCGTGCGCCTCGTCGACGACATCGCGACCAGCGCCAACCGCACCGAGGGTACGACGCTGCTCGTCACCGCGACGGCGGCCTTTGAAGGCAAGACCACGATTGCCGTCAACCTGGCGCTTGCTGCTGCCCGCTCGGGCGACAAGGTGCTACTGGTCGACGGGGATCTGGAGAGCCGTACGCTGTCGGAGGCGATCAATGCCTCGGGTCATCCGGGCCTCTCGGACGTGATCGCGGGCAAGGAGCAGCTCTCAAATGTCGTGCTGCATGTGCCGTCCCTATCGGTCGATTTGCTGCCCGCCGGCCAGAGCACGGTGCGACTGACGGGACACGCCAACCGGCTGGTCGAGCGGGCGATGCGCGACGTGGTGGCGCCCTACGACGTCGTCGTGATCGACGGCGGACTGCTGCCGCACGGTCGCCTGCTCTCCGCCTGGTCGATGATCGCGGTGGAGACAGTGATCGTCACCCGCGCGGGCCTCAGCCGCAAGTCGACGGTCGCCGACGCCTACGACGGCGCCAAGGCGCTGACCAACAACAATCTGCGCACGGTACTTATTGCTGAGCGTTAAGGTAGCGGGGGCGTTCACGCGGTGTCGCGAATTCTCTGCAATTGCCCAGCGTTGCCGAGACGATTCCTTACGCCGTCGTTGGTAGTGTCCGGATCCGACTGATCGAGATCCGGGCAATTGCCATGTCAGAAGTCCAGGGCGCGGAGCAGGATGCGGATGGCACCCGCAACGCCGAGAACGAACGTCTCGTCGCACGGCTCGGCTATGTAACCGAGGCGATGCGGGTCTGGGTGTGGGAAACCGACGCCGAGCACCGCTTCACCTATATGTCGCCGAGCGTAAACAGGTTCTCCGGGCGTGCGCCCGAATGGCACTACGGCCGCACACGCGAAGAACTCGGCAGTGTCGGCGTTGATGACGTCGAGTGGGAGGCATTCCGGCATCTGCTCGAGCAATGCAGGCGATTCGGTCCAGTGGAGTTCCGCCGCGTCGACGGCGACTGTACTTATTGGATCCGAACGGCAGGCGACCCGCTGTTCGACAGCGAAGGGGCATTTCTCGGCTATCGCGGGGTTGGCTGCGAGTTCTCCGACGAGATGGAGATTCGCGAAGGCAAGTCGCGAACCGAAGGCCAGGTCGTCGAGAAGCTGGCGATGCTCTCGGCAACGATTGCCGCCTTCCCATGCGCCGTGTCGGTGTTTGACGGCGAGCAGCGGCTGGCCTTCGCCAACGCTGACTACTACGCGATCTTCGATCTCCCTGTCGGGCGATTCCCGGCCGGCACGCACCTCCAGCTGATTTTCGCCTATCTCGCCGAGCGCAGCGAGTTCCGCGGCGGCGAGCAACGCGACCTCGTCGACCGCCACATGGCGATCATCGAGAGCGGGGCGCCGCACAGTTTCCAGCGCACGCGCCCGAACGGTCGCCGCATCGAGATCAAAGGCGTGCCGTTGGCGGACGGAGGGTTCCTGCGGACGTATGTCGACGTCACTGAGCGCATCGAACTGCAATGGCGGCTTGACGCTCGCAACCGCGACCTGACGGCGACGCTCGAGGCACTCGCCGTGTCACAGGCCGAGGCGGCTGTGCTCAGGCAGCAGCTCGCCGCGCGGGGCGATCAGGCCCCGGGCAACTGACCGGCATCGCAGATCGTTCCATTCGGCGCCGACACACCGGTCGCGCCGAATGGAGATCGCAAACCAAGAATGGGCGGCTGGTCACGCGGCCTTGCGCATCGCCGGCATGGACAGCGTTTCCGCGATCATCTCGACGGCGCGGCTCCAGTCGGTGGCGCCTGCGGACCGGACGCCGAACGCCGCGAGCGCCTCAGACGGTGTGCCACCATCGCGGAAGATGCGGGCGCAGGCCTGCCGCGCAAGTCCAAGCGACTGGTGCCACTGCATCTCGTTGATGTGGGGCGGGTTCGTCTCGCGGGGGAGTTGAACGATCGTCTTGGTCATTGGGGGGCCTCGCTCTGTTTGAAGTCATTTCCGGGATCGTTGGAGGGACGGCAGGCGCCAGAGCGCCTTGGCAACACCACGCGAGACCTTGCCATGTGCTGCCTCGACTGACCGCAAGGTCAACGCTCGAAGCGCCTGCCGTTTCCGTGCGGAAGGCTGGGGGAGCCTTCCGAATTCCTCTTCGATCCTCGGGCGAAGATGCTGCGCTTCTCGCGCGCATCCTCCTGTTGTCCTCACCTGACTTTGGGGAATGCTTCACCGACCTTCGACGCAACGCCACCAACGACGCGACCAAGAACATCACCAAGCTGACGCCACTCACTCGAACTCGATGCAACCGACACTTCACGCGACTCACTGGATGCAACAACCATACGACTGGCGACATGACGCGACGCTGAACGGACACTGGAAGCAACTGATGACTGGATCATGACGCCCACACCTTGGTTTCGACGCTTGCACGCGACCGGAACTCGCTGACACCACCAACGCGACTGACGAACTCGACCCTGCACTCAACGCCACTTACACCACGCACCACCATCGAACGCAGCAACGCAACCGACTGACGCCACGCCATTCACAGACTCATAGAGACTGGCTAATGGCGAGCCGCTGCCGTAACGCCTGGAACCTGAATGCGGCGGCGGCTCGCCTGTGTGCTTGGACCGTGCAAGTGAGCACGATCTTGGGATCTTCCGATCCCGACGCGCAACGCAACTGAACCCAACACGAACGCCACCGACACAAACTCGACGCGATACGGGAACGCTACCGACGCCACTTACGCACCTGACGCGACGAGAAGACTGGACGCGTACCATTGGAGTCGGCTTCGACGCGACCAGGGACGCCACTCGCATTCGAACCGGGAACGCCATCGATCGAAGCGGCCTGAAGCACCTCGGGTCGTTACGCAGACCCCACTGACGCCACGCGAGTACAAGACTGTTCGAGGTGCCGCTGGGACTAGGCTACGCATGAACTCGCTCATAACCCCGTCCCCGATTTCTGGCCTTCACTTCGTCGTCCGCGTTCCCTTCATGTTCCGCGAACGAGGTCTACATAGCCGTTGCATTGTGACCACACAACGACGGGAAAAAGATAAGGTCGCGGCCGCAACCTGACGAAACATTCAGAGAACACCGAAGTCCCTGGAAATACGCACTTTGCGCCGGTGGGCCCCGCTGCAACGCAGGCTGTGGATAAGTTTTTCCGCGGCGTCGGCTGGTGCTTGGAGGAGGGCGAAATCGGTGCCTGGATGGTCGAAACTCCAATTTCTCGGCCTTCGCGGCCGATTCTGGGACGCGATTCGGGAAATAGTGCGCCGCGGATACCGGAATCGCCGCTTCGGAACGCCTCGGCACAGCTTTGCGCAGCTCCGGCAGCAACTCGTCCGAGATCGGGCGCATGCTCGACAGCGCGGTCGACACCGGCATGCCTGCCCAATTATCGGGGAACACCAGGCGGCAGCAAACTAAGGTCCGTCTCAGAAATTATGCGCCACCAACCCGCAGCTCTGATTCATATGCTCCGAATACTGCGTCGGAGCAGCGACCGGACGGCCTCCCGTAGCGAGGCGCAGCGCTCATCGCCGCCGCGACCGCGAAGAGCGAGGTCGGATCGGGACACTACGTCCGCGTGATCAGCGCGTCACCGATCACCAGCACGTCCATTTTAGTCCGCAGGAAACAGTCGAGGGCCTCCTTGGGCCGGCACACGACAGGCTCATTCTCATTGAACGAGGTGTTGAGGACCATCGGCACCCCGGTCTCCCGGCGGAAGGCTTCGATCAGGTTCCAGTAGCGCGCATTCGTCTCCCTGTAGACCGTTTGCAAGCGGCCTGAGCCATCGACGTGGGTCACCGCCGGGATCTCTTTCCGCCGCTCCTCACGGATCTGGAAGACCTGCATCATGAAGGGGACATCGTCGTCCTCTTCGAACCAGCTCGAAACGTGCTCGCGCTGGATCGATGGCGCGAAGGGCCGGAAGCTCTCGCGGCGCTTGATCTTGAGATTGAGAATATCCTTCATGTCGGCCCGGCGCGGATCGCCGATGATCGAACGGTTGCCGAGGGCCCGCGGTCCCCACTCCATGCGGCCCTGGAACCAGCCGATGACGTGCCCCTTTGCGACCTCGGCGGCAGTTCGCTTGCAGAGCGTCGCCTCGTCGCCGATCATCTCCACGATGCATCCTTGCGATTTGATCTCGGCAGTGCTGGACTCGATCAGCGCGGCGACCTCCGACACGTCGCAGCCAGGCCCCAGATAGGCGTGGTCCATCACCGGCCGAGCGGCCAGCGGATCGCCAGCCAGCGCTCCCGAACGCACGGACGCTCCAATTGAGTCCGGTTTGCCAGTGTTGCTACGGCCGTGCCACACCATCATCGCGGCGCCGATGGCGCCACCCGCGTCGCCCGCCGCCGACTGGATGTAGACGCGCTTGAACTTCGAGCGCCGCTTCACTTTGCCGTTGGCCACCGAATTCATGGCGCAGCCGCCAGCGAGCGTGAGGCTATCGAGCCGGTAGCGGTCATGGAGCTTGTCGAGCAGATGAAAGAAGGCCTCCTCGTACATCGCCTGCACCGAGCGGGCGATGTCGCGATGGTACTGGTCAAGGGTCGCGTCGGGCTTGCGGGCCGGTCCAAGCAACTCCTCGAGGGCTGGCGAGAACATTGTGCCGACATGCGGGCTGCCCCCCGACCACTCGTAGGCGATCTTCTCCTTGTGGTGGCGGAAATAGGCGAGATCGAGCGCGAAGCTGCCGTCATCCTGCAGCTTCACCACCTTGCGCATCTGATCGAGATACTTCGGCTGGCCGTAGGGCGCGAGGCCCATCACCTTGTACTCGTCGCCGTAGTGCGGAAAGCCGATGAATTGTGTCATGGCCTGATAGAAGGCACCAAGTGAGTGCGGGAACCAGACGCGACCATCCAGGCTGAGCGTCGTGCCGCGCCCGACGCCCCATCCAGCACTCGAGAAGTCGCCGAAGCCGTCAACCGAGACGGCCACGGCCTCATGGAAAGGTGACACGAGGAAGCATGAGGCCAGATGAGCGAGGTGGTGCTCGATGCGGTGCACAGTTCCCTTGAAGGACGCGCCGGGGAAGGCCTCGGCCAACTCGCTCTCGACTGATGAGCGCTTAGCCTGATTTTTCAGCCGGTCAGTGATGAGGCTGAGATCGGGGCGCTTCATCACCGCATAACCGACGCGGCGCAGGATGTTGGCCTTCGGATCACTGTTTAGCGCCACATGCTGCACGTCGACGATGCCGATTCCGGCCTCTTCCAGACAGTAGCGGACCGACTGGGACGGAAA
>JANOJW010000677.1:0-8061 GCA_031418955.1 Hyphomicrobiales bacterium
GATATCATCAAGATCGAGCCCCCCGAGGGCGAGCCGAAGCGCGCGGTCGGGGCCAAGGGCCGCGATCTGACGCTCGGCTCGCAGTTCCTGCACATCAACCGCAACACGCGCAGCCTCGTGCTGGACCTGAAGACGCCCGCCGCGATGGCCGTGCTGCATCGCCTGCTCACACACGCCGACGTGCTGCTCCACACCCAGCGGCCGCAAGCCATGGCGCGGCTCGCCCTCGCCTACGCCGACGTCGCCCGGATCAACCCGCGGATCATCTATGCCGCGGCCTTCGGTTACGGGCAGTCGGGCCCTTACGCGGCAAAGCCCGCCTATGACGATCTGATCCAGGCCGCGATCGGCGTGCCGTTCCTGCAGGCTGGGCGGGACGGCCCGCCGCGCTACATGGCGACCAATCTCGCCGACCGCGCTTGCGGCATGGCGCTCGCCTCCGCCGTCGGCATGGCGCTGTTCCACCGCGAGCGCACGGGCGAAGGGCAGTCGGTCGAGATCCCGATGTTCGAGACCATGACGCAGTTCGTGTGGGGCGATCACATCTTCGGCCATTCGTTCGAGCCGCCGACGGCGCAGCTCGGCTACACGCGCATGATCGAGCGCCGCCCGTTCAAGACCCGGGACGGCTGGCTCGCCATGCTGCTGTTCAACGATCGCCAGTTCGAGCGCTTCTTTGCGGCACTGGGCGAGCCCCAGATGAGCCGGACGCCGCCGTTCGTCACGATGGACATGCGCATCGAACGCATCGCCGAGGTCACGCAGTACTTCGCCGACCTGCTGCCGACGCGCACGACCGCCGACTGGCTGGCGCTGCTCGATAAGGCCGACGTGCCAGCGATGCGCGTCGCTCAGGCCGAGGAGGTGCTCGCCGATCCGCATCTCAACGCCGTCGGCATGTGGCGCGAAGTCGAGCATCCACATGCGGGACCGGTGCGCACCTTCGGCGTGCCCTCGACCTGGAGCCGATCGCAGCCCGATATCCGCCGCGAGCCGCCGCGCAAGGGCGAGCACTCGGCCGAGGTGCTCACCGAAGCGGGCCTCGGCGATGCCGAGATCGAAGCGCTGTTCGCGTCGGGCGCGTCACAGGATGGGCGGCGATAGGTCGGACTGAGCGGGCCACCGACCGAACAGCAGAATCGCCGCTGGCTCGCCCGCGATGTCCGACGCCGCGGGCGCCGGCGGTCGGGGTTGTCGGACTTCGGCCGAGTGACGTGCGGCCTCACTCCGACCTACGGCTGGTGGGCGCCTCGAGCGACGGGCGGCGCTAATCACGGCCGCGTGTTGCGGCGAAGATCCGCCTCGTCGTCCCACATCAGGAAGTCGGGACCCAGTGCGCGGATATCGGGCGCGCCCATGTTGCCCATCACCAGATCGACCTCGTTCTTCAGGATGCCGAGTGCGTGGCTGGTCATGGCCTCGCCGCCGGCCGCGCACGCATAGAGCGTCATGCGGCCGACGAAGCAGAACTTGGCCCCAAGGCACAGCGCGGTCACGACATCGGAGCCGCGGCGGATCCCTGAATCGAGCATCAGCGTGATCTTGTCGCCGACGGCGTCGCGGATCGCCGGCAGCACCTCGATCGGCGAGACGGCGCGATCGAGCTGGCGCCCGCCGTGGTTGGACACCATCAGGCCGTCGACGCCGAGCTTCGCCGCGCGCTCCGCGTCGGCTGGATGCATCACGCCTTTCAGCACGAGCTTGCGCGGCCACAGATCCCGGTACTCAGCGATTCGGTCCCAGGTCAGCGGCGCATTGGTCTGCGAGCCAATGAACGCCGCCACCTTGTCGGCATCGCCCTTCGCGGCGTCCCCCGCGTAGCGCTCCCAGTTCGGGAAGTTCGGCGTGCCGCCCGCGCGATAGTAGTCGGCGATCCAGCCCGGATGCGTGATCGCCTCGAGCTTGCCGCGCATCGACAGCTTCAACGGCCGCGCAAAGCCGTTGCGCTTGTTGCGTTCGCGGTTCGGCGCCACCGGCACATCGACCGTAACCACCAGAGTCGACAGTCCGGCGTCCTTGGCGCGGCGGATCATGTCGTGGGAGATCGAGAGGGTCTTGGCCGTATAGAGCTGATACCAGCCGTGGTCGGGCGCCTCGCGCGCGAGGTTTTCGATCGACTCATTGGCGGCGCCGGACATGATGAAGGGGATGTTGGCCTTGCGCGCCGCCCGCGCCAGCATCAGGTCGGCGCCTGGCCGGAACAGCGCGGCAAGCCCGGTCGGTGCGATCCCGACGGGCTGCGCATAGGTGCGCCCGAACAGCTCCGTCGTCTGGGTGCGGCTCGAGACATCGACCATGTAGCGCGGCACCAAGCGGTGACGCTCGAACGCCTCACGGTTTCGCGCCAGCCCGACCTCGTCCTCGAGCCCGCCCTCGATGAAGTCGAAGCAGATCTTGGGCAGCCGTCGCTTGGCTAAGTCTCGAAGGTCGTCGTAGTTGATCGGGGCGGGCATCGTGACTGCCTATGAAGCGGGGTCAGTCCTCATGTCGCGGCGTGGTGGCATCTGCAGTAGGTCAGACGGGTCACCGCGGTCGAGCATGATCGCCGAACACTCGCCCGCGATGTCCGACGCCGCGGACGCAGGCGGTCCGGGCTGTCGGACTTCGGCCGAGTGAAGTGCGGCCTCACTCCGACCTACGTTTCACGGCCGCGTATTGCGGCGCAGATCGGCCTGATCGTCCCACATCAGGAAATCGGGGCCGAGTGCGGGGATGTTCGGCGCGCCCATGTTGCCCATCACCAGATCGACCTCGTTCCGCAGGATACCGAGCGCGTGGCTCGCCATCGCCTCGCCGCCCGCACACGCGGCATAGAGTGTCATGCGGCCGACGAAGCAGAACTTGGCGCCGAGGCACATCGCAGTGACGACGTCGGAGCCGCGGCGGATGCCACTGTCCAGCATCAGCGTCATGCGATCACCGACCGCATCGCGGATGGCGGGGAGCACCTCGACGGGCGATGGTGAGCGGTCGAGCTGGCGGCCGCCGTGGTTGGACACCATCAGGCCGTCGAGGCCGAGCTTGGCCGCACGCTCGGCGTCAGCTGGATGCATCACGCCCTTCAGCACCATCGTCCGCGGCCAGGCGTCACGGAAGCGCTTGATGTCGTCCCAGTCGAGCGGCGGCGTCGTCTGGGTAGTCTGGAAGGTCGCCACCTTGTCGGGATCGCTCTCGTTGCCGGCGCCCGCATACGGCGCCCAGTTCGACAACATCGGCGTGCTGGTGCCCGTCTTCATCCGCACCTGCAGGTGCTCGCGGATCCAGGCCGGGTGCGTTGCCGCCTCGATCATCGTCCGCATCGGCATGCGCAGCGGCCGTTTGAAGCCGTTGCGCTTGTTGCGTTCGCGGTTGGAATGCACCGGCACGTCGACGGTGACGGCGAGCGTCGACAGCCCGGCGTCCTTGGCCCGGCGGATCATGTCGATCGAAATGGTTTTGTCCTTGGCCGGGTACAGCTGGTACCAGCCGTGATCGGGCGCCACGCGCGCGAGGTTCTCGATCGTATCGGTGGAAGCACCCGACATGATGAAGGGCACGTTGGCCTTGCGCGCGGCCGCCGCCAGCATCATGTCGGCGCCCGGGCGAAACAGCGAGATGCCGCCGGTCGGCGCGATGCCGACGGGCTGGGCGTACGTTTTGCCGAACAGCTCGGTCGTCTGCGTGCGTTTCGAGACGTCGACCATGTAGCGCGGCACGATGCGGTGGCGCTCGAAGCCCGAGTAGTTGCGCTCGAGCCCGATCTCGTCGTCGAGCCCGCCCTCGATGAAGTCGAAGCAGATCTTCGGCAACCGGCGCTTGGCGAGGTTGCGCAGGTCGTCGTAGTTGATCGGTTCAGCCATCGTCTCCAGCCCTTGCCCAGCGCCTATGTTCCGGGGGCGCAAGGTGCCGCCGTTACCCCTCCCGATCAAGGGAATATTGCCTGTTGCATGACAGCCGCCCCGGTTTGCCGGCAACTTGATGAACGCGAGCGGCGCTTCCCGCACGCGATCACGACGATCCCGTCTTGCCCTCGGACTTGACCCGGTCGGGGAGGTCGAGGCCGACGCCGCGCAGCGCGCCGAACAGCTCGTGCAGGCGCGCCTGGTCTGCCTCGGGCAGCGGCGGCGACAGGATCGAGGCGATGTTGGCCTCCAGATGCTGCACGTCGCTGGTGCCAAACAGCACGACGTCGGCGCCGGGCGCATGCCGCGCGAAGCGATAGGCGGCGTCGACCACGCTCTTGGCGCCGGCCGGGTGGACGAGGAAATCGAGCGGGTTGTCGCGGGCCGCGAGCTCCTTGGGCACCTTGCCCTCGGCGGCGAGCGCCGCCACCGTCGCCTTCAGCAGCTCGGGCTGCGAGAAGATGTTACGCACCACGAACATCAGCAGCGTCCCGACGCCCTGCGCTTTGGTCTTGGGGAACACGTCGCGCCGCGCACCCTGGTTCATCAGCGAATAGGCGAGCATCATCACCTCGTAGACCGGGCTCGCCAGCGCCCGCTGCAGCATCTTCTGCTCGGGATCGTTGGGCGAGGTCTCGCTGAGACCCAGATGCCGCAGCTTGCCCTTGCGCTTTTCTGCGAGCAGCGCCGGCGTCAGGGCGTCGTGCACGTCGTCGAGCTGGGCTGGCGCGACGCCGTGGAACAGGAACACGTCGACGTAGTCCGTCTTGAGATTTTTCAGGGATGCATCGAGACTGGCCACCACTTCGTCAGCCGTCAGGCGCTCAGGGCCCCTCATGATGCGGCACTTCGTCGAGATCACGATCCTGCCGCGCTCCGCGCCGACGAAAGCGCGCCCGACGACCTCCTCGGTACCGTAGGCTTCGGCCGTATCAAAGAAATTGACGCCCAGATCATGGGCCCGCCAGAGCAGCGCCACCGCGTCGGCCTCGCTCCGGCCGCGCCCCAAGCCCAGACGGCTGTTGCCCCCGCAGCCCAGGCCCGCGACGCTGACCTCGAGGCCGGTGTCGCCGAGCTTTGTATAGTGCATCTGCATGGTGCGTTCCCGGCGCCGCGCGCCATGCACGGCGCGCTTTGTCCTATTCCGGGGGGACCATAGCCAGTGCAGGGTCACGCGGCTACAGCTTGTCCGGACAGGCACGACTCGGGGGACTCTCGATGGCAATGACGGATACCGCCGAGGCGGGCGACCACCAACGCGCGGGTGCGCGAGGCCTCGTGTATCCGTTCGAGCGGCATCCCCGCGGCGCGGAGACCATCGAGGTGGCGCCCGGCATCCTGTGGGCGCGAGTTCCACTCCCGTTCCGTCTGAATCACGTCAATGTCTGGTTGCTGCGGGAGGCGGACGGCTGGACCGTCGTCGATACCGGCACCGCCAATCCGGAAGCCCGCGCCGTCTGGGAGCGCCTGTTCGAGGGTGTGCTGTCGGGCGCGCCCATCGTGCGCCAGATCGCCACGCACGGGCATACCGACCACGTCGGCCTCGCTGGTTGGCTGTGGGAGCGCTCAGGGCACGCGCCCTACCACATCACCATGATCGAGTGGCTGCACGCGACCGTGCGCATCGACGAATCGCGCTCGCACATCGGGCCGCATGCCCTGGGCTTCATGGAGCGGCATGGCTGCGACGAGGCCACGATCGACAGCTTCCGCGACGAGCGACGGCGCACCAATGCGCAGATGCTGCCGATGCCGACAGCGATCGAGCGGCTGCGGGAAGGCCAGAAGCTGCGGTTCGGCGGCCGCGAGTGGCGCGTCATTGTGTGTGGGGGGCACGCCGCCGAGCACGCCTCGTTCTGGTGCGCGAAGGACAAGATCCTGATCGCGGGAGACCAGATCCTGTCCAAGATCTCGCCGATGATCGGCGTGTTCGCGCCCGAGCCCAATGCCGATCCGCTGACCGAGTACCTGGACTCGCTTAAGCGCTTCCATGGGCTTGCCGCCGACGCGCTGGTGCTGCCCTCGCACGGTATCCCCTTCTACGGCCTGCATGATCGGGCCGAGGAACTGGCCAGCCATCACGCCCAGCGGCTCGTCACGCTCGAGGGGCTGATGGACGCCGGGCCCGCGACGGCGATGGAGCTGGCGCACGGGCTGTTCGCCAAGGCCGTCGCCGAGGGGCAAGGCCGGCACGCCTTCGCCGAGACGCTGGCGCATCTGCACTATCTGGTGACGGCCGGCCGCGCCGCCTCGACACCCGACCGCGACGGGCGCACCACGTTCGAACGCGCGTAGGATGAAGGTCGGGTAGAGCGCCCTGCACTTGGCGAGCCGAGACCCGACGCGTCACGGTACCGGGCTGTCGGGTCTCGCCGCAATCCCTCGCTGCGCGAGGGCTTTCCGCTCTACGCCGACCTACATCCCCGCGACGAATCACCTGGTGCCTGATAAGCAACCCCACGGGTCGCAGTTTAGTCACATTGAAACGTGACAAGGCGGGCATCGGGGTTGCGTGCGTGTGCGGTTGGGCCGACGGGGCAGGTGGCGGCGGCAAGCGCCGGGCCGGCTCACGGTTGCGTCCCGATCGCAGCGACGGTATGGCGGGCGAACGGCGGACAGCGAATGGCTTCGATGGCACTTTTCGGCAGCGTCGTGGCGAACGTGGCGGGCGATGTCTCGTTCCTGGCCCTTTTCAAACAGGCAAGCCCAGTTGTCCAGGCCGTGATGATCGGCTTGCTGATTGCCTCGATCTGGTCGTGGGCCATCATTCTTGAAAAGGTCTGGGCGTTCCGTCGCGCACGCAGCGAGGCCGACCGTTTCGAGCAGATCTTCTGGTCCGGCCAGTCGCTGGAGGAACTCTATACGGGTCTCTCGCGCGGCCGCACCTTCTCCATGGCCAGCCTGTTCGTCGCCGCGATGCGCGAGTGGAAACGCTCGGTCGAAGGCAATATCCGCGCTTTGGGCGGCATCCAGTTGCGCGTCGAGAAGGTGATGGACGTCACCATCAGCCGCGAGATGGAGCGGCTCGACCGGCGCCTGCTGTTCCTCGCCACCGTCGGCTCGACGGCCCCGTTCGTCGGTCTGTTCGGCACCGTGTGGGGCATCATGACGAGCTTCCAGGCCATCGCCACGACCAAGAACACCAGCCTTGCGGTCGTTGCACCGGGCATTGCGGAGGCGCTGTTTGCGACTGCACTCGGCCTGCTCGCGGCGATCCCCGCGGTCATCGCCTACAACAAGTTTTCCGCCGATTCGGCGCGGCTTGCGCAGCGGCTCGAGGCTTTCGCCGACGAGTTCGCGGCCATCGTCTCGCGCCAGATCGATGTGAGGACTTGATGCTTGCGCCTTCAGATGCCCACCAGCATCCGGCGCGTGGATGCGGCAGGCAACGTTGATTGTTGGACCACGCGCCGGTTGGTCCTGGGCAACCGAAGGCGCAAGGTTGGACGCGCCGGTTGGTACTGGGCAACCGAAGGCGCAAGGTTGGACGCGCCGGATGCTTGTGGGCATCTGAAGGCGCAAGAAAGAGAGCACTATGGGCGCGAGCCTTGGAGGTGGTGGCGGGCATTCGGGCCGGCGCGGCAAGCGTCGCCGCCACGTGCCCATGAGCGAGATCAACGTTACGCCGTTCGTCGACGTGATGCTGGTGTTGCTGATCATCTTCATGGTGGCAGCGCCCCTGCTGACCGCCGGCGTACCGCTGGAACTGCCGCAGGCAAAGGGCAAGCAGCTCGAGTCCAACAAGCAGCCGGTCGTCGTTTCCGTGACCAAGTCCGGTGACGTCTTTCTCGGCGAGGAGACGAAGACGGCGATGAAGCTCGACGAGCTCGGCGCCAAGCTGCAGCTGATCGGCAAAGGGCCGGGCGGTTTCGAGCAGCCGATCTTCGTGCGCGGCGACAAGAGCGTCGAGTACGGTCACGTCGCTCGCGTCATGGCCCGCATCAAGGAGGCGGGCTTCAGCAAGATCTCGCTCGTCACCGAGGTCACGGGAGGTTGAGCGAAAGGTGCGCGTCGGCCTGGTCATATCGTCGGTCATTCACGCCGGACTGGTCGTCTGGGCGCTGTTCACGATCGAGCGCACGCCGCCGCTGAAAGACATTTCGCCCCCCGATCCGGTGGTCACCGAGATCATCTCCGAATCCGATCTGGCCAAGATCCGCAAAGGCAGCCGCACCGCCAA